>JAYUCA010000466.1:0-4322 GCA_043740535.1 Rhodospirillales bacterium
AAGCTGAACCCGGCGAGACTCTCTCTTATGTCGCTCCGATTTCTGTCCAGCCGATGGGGTCCACCTCAAACCATACTACCGGCGGGTTGAGCAGTTACTCTCGTTTGTTGATTAAGAACGCGGAACCTCGTTTCAGGTCCAAGCAACCTGAAACGATACCGCTCTAAAGCTTCGCGGCAGCGATCGCCGTGGCGGCCACGACCGCACGGGCGGTCACGGGGGCCGCGGCGCTCTGCACCAGCTCGAGCCCGGCATGCGTGAAGCGGCCCGTTTCGGCAACGGCCTTCAGGGTCGAGCTGCGGACGAAGTTCGCCTGCAGGCTCAGCCGCTCCGTGGGCGTCCTGGCCGCAACCAGCGCGCGGTAGGCGGAGACGGTGTCGGCGAAGGCGGCCTGGCTGCTCTCAGCCATCTGGCGCATCAGGTCCTGCGACCCGGCAACCAGGATCTTGCTGGCCTGCGTGAAGGCCTCGACCGTGCCCTGGTTGAAGGCAACGAGGTCCTTGGCGGACTTCATCGCCTTGCCCGACGCGACGGACGCGGCGGCGGTCGCCGTCTCGACGCCCTGCTTCAGGTCGGCGACGGTCTGGTCGAACACCTTGGCGTCGTAAGTGGCGATTTCGAAAGCCGCAGCCTGGATGGCGGGCGCTGCGCCGATGCCGGGCTCGGCGGCGGTGACGGTGGCGATCTTGGCGCTGGGCATGGTGATGGTCCTTTTCTTGGAGACCATTGCCGAAGCATCAGGTCCCGGGCTTATGCTGCACTGCACCATTTCTAGTTAGGCGGCGATCGAACCGGATGCAAGCTTTTATTGTGCACTGCAACATAAAAAGTTCGCACCCCGCAGGGTGCGCTGCCGCCTGGCATTGCGCCGCGGCCGCAACAACGAGCCCGTTCCGCTGATCGCGGCGGCGCCGATATGGATTTCGAAAGCATCACGAGCTCTACGGCCTCGATGGCGGCGTCACCCCGAAACGCAGCCGTCAGACCACCGCCGCGTCATCCGCCAGCCGCTCATCCGGCCGCATCCGCAGCGCCAGCACCGCGCCCAGCAGCAGCAGCGCCATCGAGACGATGAACGGCAGGGTGCGGTCGCCGGTCCGGTCGATGATCATCCCCACCGCCGCCGGCGAGATGATCCCCGCCACGCCAAAACCCAGGTTCATCAGCCCGCTGGCCTTGCCGGCGTGGGCGGGTGCGATGTCCATCGGCACGGACCAGATCGGCGCCACCACGAATTCCAGCGCGAAGAACGCCAGCCCCAGCGAGATCGAGGCCTGCGTCACGTCGCGGATGACCAGCAGCGGCGCCATGAACACGAACGTGGCCAGCAGCGCCCCGCTGATCAGCCAGCCCCGGGCCTTCTGCAGGCTGCCGGTCCGGCGCAGGATCCGGTCGCTGACGAGCCCGCCCAGCGTGTCGCCGGCGACGCCTGCGATGAACACGCCGGCCGAATAGATGGCCGACTGCTTCATATCGAGATGATACTGGTTCTGGAAGAAGCTCGGCAGCCAGTTGAGGAACACCCACAGCATCCAGCCGTAGCAGAAATCCACCGCGGTGGCCGGCAGCACCCGCATCGTCAGCCTGCGCCATGGGGTGGGAAGCCCGGGGCCGGTCCGCGCCGCCGGGGCCGCCGGGTGGAACAGCAGCACCCAGGCGGCCACCCAGACGAGGCTGACCGCGCCCAGGATCACGAAGGACGCCCGCCAGGACAGGATGGCGATCAGCAGCGCGATCAGCGGCGGCGTCAACGCGTTGCCGAGCCGGGCCGCCGAATGGGTGATGCCCTGGGCGTAGCCCCACATCGCGGCCGGCAACGCCAGCGTCATCGCCCGGGTCGCGGTGGGGAAGGCCGCCCCCTCGCCGAAGCCCAGCGCCATGCGGACGGCGACCAGCGAGCCGAGCCCGCCCGCGGCCCCGGTCAGCATCGTCGCCGCGGCCACGACCAGTCCGCTGGCGATCAGCGTCCGGCGCGGGCCGAAGCGGTCGGCCACCCAGCCGCCGAAGATCTGGAAGAACGCATAGGGATACGCGAACGCCGAGAACACCAGGCCCAGCTGGGTGTTGGTCAGGCCCAGCTCGGCCTGGATGCTGGTCGCGGCGGTGGCGATGTTGACCCGGTCGACGTAGAACAGGAAATACATCGCGCACAGCAGCCAGAGCATCAGCCGGCCGGACAGCGGCCTGGTCGATACGGCCGCGGGCATCATGCCGCAGGGGGCGCGGACCCGCGGACCTGGGTGCGGTGCATCACGCGGCGCGCGCGGTCGTCGAACGGGTCCCGCCGGTGCATCGAGCAGCGGTTGTCCCACATCACCAGGTCGCCCACCGCCCAATGGTGGGTGAAGCTGAGCGCCGGCCGGGTCGCGTGCGCCCAGATCTCGTCGAGCAGCGCCTCGCTTTCAGCAAGCCCCATCCCTTCGATCCACGACATCCGCCGACGGCCGAGATACAGCATCTGCCGGCCGCTGTCCGGATGGGTGCAGACCAGCGGATGCAGCGTGCCCGGCGCCGCGCGCGGGTCATCGGTGGGGGTCACGCCCGCCCGCACGTAGCCGCCGCTGTTGTAGGTGCCGTCGTGCTTCACCCGCAGCCCGGCCAGGCGCGCCCGCAGCGCGGCCGGCAAGGCATCGAGCGCGCGATACATGTCGCAGAACGACGTGTCGCCGCCGGCGTCCGGCACCTCCAGCGCATACAGCAGACTGGCCTTCGGAGGGCTCGGCAGATAGGACATGTCGGTGTGCCAGACCGCCTCGCCCGAGCCGAGGCTGCCGATGGCGACGCCGTTCTCCAGCACGTTGGAGACGACATACAGCTCCGGCATGCCGGACGCGATGCGCTGTCCGTTCTCCTGGTTCGGCGCGTGATCGAGCGCGCCGAGACGGCGGGAGAAGGCGATCAGGTCCGCGTCGGTCAGTGCCTGGCCGCGGAACAGGAGCACGGAGTGCCGGGTCCAGGCGTCATGGATGGCGGCGAAGATGCGGGCGTCGATGGTGCGGAGGTCGAGGCCCACGACCTCGGCGCCGAACACCTGGTTGGGCGTGATGGGGCGCGTGGTCAGGGCGGTTTGTGGGTCGGTGTCGATATGGTCGTTCACTGCGTTCCCCGTTTCTACCTGCCCGGTCGGGCATCGCCGCTTCGGCCTGGCCTGCGGGCCAACGTTGCATTGGTTCGGTTACGTGCCGACGGGGAGTTTGGGCGCAAAACGGCCATTTGCCAACGGATCGTTGGGGAGGTTTGTCGTTGCCGGCCCGGGAGACTGCCGCGACCATGGTGCGCGCGGTGCGAAAACGCCTGGGGCTGTCGCAGGCACAATTCGCGGCGAGGTTTCACTTGCCGGTCGGCACACTGCGCGACTGGGAGCAGAACCGGCGGCGGCCAGACGCGCCCGCCCGGGCATACCTGCGCGTCATTGCACGTGAGCCCGACCTGGTGGCCAGGGCGCTGGCCGCCGCGTTGGCGAATACCACCCAAACCTCCAGCGTCCCGGGATAGAGCGTCGGCTGCGGTGAAACCGTGGCGGAGAGAGTGTCCGCGCAACATGCGTCCCATTCGGTCCTGTTTCGTCCGATAATACCCACCAATCCTAGCGGCTTGCGAAGTAGTCTGTCCCATCACGTCCAGTTCCGTCCCGCTAAATGCGTGATATGCGTGTGGGCTGAAACGTGGGCTGGGAGTTCGACGAATGGGGAAGTTCACTGCCTTGGGCCTCAAGCGCTTGGTGCAGCCGGGCCGGTTCGGCGACGGCGACGGGTTGTGGTTGCAGGTGAGGGACGCCGAGCACCGGTCTTGGCTGTTCCGCTACACAATGCATGGCAAAGCCAGGGAAATGGGACTCGGCGCCTTCCCTGACATGCCGCTTGGCGACGCCCGCGACGCTGCCGCTGCCTGCCGCCGGCTGTTGCGAGATGGGATAGACCCCATCGAAGACCGCAAGGCCAAGCGCACCGAGGCGTTGGCACAGTCCAAGGCACACACGTTCAAGGACGTTGCCACCCGGTACGTGGCATCGCACGAAGCCGGCTGGCGCAACCCCAAGCACCGCGCCCAGTGGGCATCGACGCTCGCCACCTACGCCTACCCCATGTTCGGGGACCGCGCGGTTCCCACGATCGACACGGCGCAAGTCATGCGGGCGCTGGAGCCGATCTGGCACGACAAGCCAGAGACGGCATCTCGGCTGCGGGGACGAATACAGGCCGTGCTCGACTACGCCACGGCCCAAGGCTGGCGCAAAGGCGACAACCCGGCCCGCTGGCGAGGCCACCTGTCCAACTTGCTTCCAGCCCCGCGCGCCGTCGCCAGGGTAGAGCACCACCCAG
>JAYUCA010000467.1:0-1568 GCA_043740535.1 Rhodospirillales bacterium
CGCCGCCTTCGGCCTGGTCGAGCACGGCGCCCTCGCCAGCGAGGACGGCCGGATCGCCTGGATCGGCCCCGCCGGCGCCATTCCCGCGCCCGCCCGCACCACGACGGACTGCGGGGGGAAGCTGCTCACCCCGGGCCTGGTCGACCCGCACACGCACATCGTCCATGCCGGCGCCCGCCGCACGGACTGGGAGCTGCGTCTGGCCGGCGCCACCCGCGACGACCTGACCCGGCTCAACGGCGGCATCCGCGGCACCATGCTGACCACCCGCGCCGCGTCGGATGCCGAGCTGTTCCAGCAGTCCGCCGCCCGCATCTCAGTCCTGATCGCCAACGGCGTGACGACGCTGGAAAGCAAGTCCGGCTACGGCCTGGACCTGGACACCGAGCTGCGCCTGCTCCGCACGTCCCGGGAGCTCGGCCGCCGCATGCCAGTCGACATCGTCTGCACCTTCATGGGCGCCCACGCCGTGCCGCCGGAGTTCGAAGGCGATCCCGACGCCTACATCGACCACCTGGTCGACGCCGTGCTGCCGGCGGCCATCGCGGAAGACCTGGTCGATCTCGTCGACGGCTACTGCGACACGCCGAAGTTTCGCGGCTTCACGCACGCCCAGATGGACCGCATGTTCGACGCCGCGGCACGGCACGGCAAGCGCGTCACCCTGCACGCCGACCAGTATTCCGAGGCCGCCGCCAGCGAGCTCGCTGGCCGGCACCGCGCGCTGTCGGCCGCGCATCTGGAATACGCCACCGAACAGGGGGTGCAGGCGCTCGCCGCCGCCGGGGCCGTCGCCCTGCTGCTGCCCGGCGCCCATTACACGCTGTTCGAGACCCGGAAGCCGCCGGTCGCGCTGTTCCGCCAGCACGGCGTGCCGATGGCGCTCGCCACCAACAACAACCCCTCCAGCTCGCCGTGCCTGATGCCCACCATGATCATGAGCCTGGCGACGACGCTGTTCCGCCTGACCGCCGAGGAGGCCGTGGCCGGGTTCACGCGGGAGAGCGCCCGCGCGCTGGACCTGCTGCACGACCGCGGCACGCTGGCCCCCGGCAAGCGCGCCGACCTGGTGCTGTGGGACCTGCCGCACCCCGCCGAGCTGCCATACCGCATCGCCCACAGCCCCGTCTGCGCCGTCATCCGCGGCGGAGAGACCATTCACGCTGCGGCTGCGCCCAACCTGCTGTCAGAAGCCCGATGAACGCAGCCGAACAGCTGCTGACCTGGGTCGAGCAGGATCGGACCCGGTTGATCGGCGTCGTGCAGGACTTCATCCGCATCGACACCAGCAACCCGCCCGGCGACACGCGGCAGGGGGCCGCGTTGATCGCCGGCATCCTCGATGGTGAAAACCTGCCGTACCGCGTCATCGCGCCGCACGCTGAAAAGCCGAACATCGTCGCCACCACCGCAGGCCCCGCGCCTGTCCGCCACCTGGTGCTGAACGGCCATATCGATGTCTTCCCGATCGGCGACCGTGCCCGCTGGACCGTCGACCCGCTGGGCGGCGCCATCGACGAAGGCCGCATCTGGGGCCGCGGGGCGGTCGACATGAAGGCCGGCACGAC
>JAYUCA010000468.1:0-10831 GCA_043740535.1 Rhodospirillales bacterium
GCTCGTCGATCATGGTTTCGTGTAGCGCGGCCCCTGCCGCGCGGGAAGCGCGTGCGTGCGACGGGTGTAGGATAGGACGGCCGGCGCCATCCGGCCGCGCGCGCACGAGGATACCATGGGAGCCGACGTTGCTGTATGGTATCGAAAAAAGAAAGGTGACCGAATCATGCGACATCATCTGACCATTGCCGTCATCGTGGCAGCCGCCATCGCGTCGGCCGTTCCAGCCGTGGCGCAGTCGCCCTCCGCCGACCAGATCATCCGCTCCCTGCGCCCCACCGCGCCGGGCGCCACCAACCGCGGCATCCGGCAGATCAGCCCGGGCGACGCTGCACCGGCTGGTGCGGCGCCTTCGCCCGGGGCCGCTCACGTCTCCGCCGGGATGGCCCGGCCGTCCACCGCAGCGCCGCCGGCGGCCGTGGCGCGGTCGCCCTCGGTGAACCTGACGGTGAATTTCCCCAGCGGCTCGGCCGACGTCACGCCGCAGGCGGCCCGGGCGCTCGATGCTCTCGGCAGCGCCTTGACCAGCCCCAGCCTGGCCGGGTTCCGGTTCCGG
This sequence comes from Rhodospirillales bacterium, assembly GCA_043740535.1. Lineage (GTDB taxonomy): Bacteria > Pseudomonadota > Alphaproteobacteria > Acetobacterales > Acetobacteraceae > JBBROS01. Next base: position 557 of record JAYUCA010000468.1, read on the forward strand.
ATCGAGGGCCATACGGACACGGTGGGCACGCCAGACTCGAACCGGGCGCTGTCGGAGCGGCGTGCGGCGGCGGTCGTCGACTACCTCGGCACGAAATGGGGCGTCGACAAGTCGAAGGTCGAGGCGGTGGGCAAGGGGCAGGACCAGCTGCTGGTGCCGACCGGCCCGAACGTGGCGCAGCCGAAGAACCGCCGCGTGACCGTGATCAACGTCGGCGCCTGACGGTCCGACGCCGGTGGGCAAGCAGATCGGCCCCGACGACACGATCATGGTGCGGCCCCGGACGAAGCCGCGGGTGTCGCCATGGCTGATCGTCGCGGCCGTCCTGGGCCTGGGTGCGGCGGGCGGGGGCGGGTGGTTCGCCCTCCGCTCGCCGCCGACCGCCATCGGGCCGCAAGCCGCTGCCGGCCCCGCTCCCGTCAGTGCTGCGCCCGGTCCCCAGGCTGCGCACGGTCCGCAGGCTGCGCCGACGCAGGTCGCATTCGCCCCCCCGGCCGCCCTTGCGCCGCCACAGCCGGCCCTGGCGCCGCCCGCGATCGCGCCGGCGCGGCCCCGCCTGGCGACCGAGGCGGAGATCCTCGACCGCGCCCCCACCGGCACCGAGACCTATCGCTTCACCCCGCAGCCGCAGATCGTCGTGCTGCAGTTCGCAAGCCTGGCCGACCAGGCCGCCACCCTCAACCGCGTCGCCGCCATGCTGGAACGCGCCGGCTTCCCGCGCGACCGCGTGCTGGACAGCGCCGAGCTAGACCGGCGCATCCGCGCAAGCGGCGCGAAGCCCGAGACGCTGTATTTCGGCCATGACTACCGCGCGGCGGACCTGATCCGCTTCTTCCAGGACGCCGAACGCGCCGCCACCGAGTTGACCCCGCAGGAGCGTTGGCTGCGGCAGGAGATGCAGGGCTGGGGCTGGCAACCGGGGACTGCCGGGGCGCTGATCTCATTGGTCGGCGAAGACCTGGCCGCCGGCATCGACCGGTCGTCGCGCGCCACCATCCTGCGGCACGAGCTGTCGCACGGGCAGTATTTCACCAACGCGGACTACGCCGCCTACGCGCGGCGCTTCTGGGACGTGACCTTGACCGAGGCCGAGCGCCGCCGATTCCGCGCCTTCCTGGGCAGCGAGGGCTATGACACCGCGCAGGACGACCTGATGATCAACGAGACCCAGGCCTACCTGATGCACACGCAGGATGGCCGCTACTTCAACGCGTCCGCCGTCGGCATGACGCCGGCCCGGCTCGATGGCCTGCGCGCCCTGTTCCTGACCGGCATGCCGCCGTCATGGCTGCGCGACTGCACCGTCCTGCCGGCCCGCGCGCCGCGCCGCCGCCGCCCCGGCCGTCAACGGCGGGGCGAGGTGTGGATCGGCAGGATGAAGGCCGATACCCGGCCGCCGCCCCGCACGGCTTGGTCCAGCGCGGCCCGCAGCTCCTTGACGTAGTCGTCCATCGTCTCCGGCAGCGTCTGCCCGGCGCGGAACAGCGGCACGCTGCTGGTGATCGCGACGATAAGGTCGGTGCCGAACGGCTCGTCGATCTCCCAGCCCTTGAAACCGGGCCGCGGCTCGCCGAAGCTCGGCGCGGCGTCGGTCGGGTAGGCGCCCCCCGGCTTGGCGTCGTGCATGTGCAGCACGCTGCCGTCGCTGGCGATGTAATCCAGCTGCAGGTTGGCGGGCGCGTCGGCCAGGCTGACCCGCGGCTTGACCAGTTCCTTGGCGACCAGATCCGTCCTCCCGCCAGCGAGCGTCACCCCCAGGGCCTTGGCCGTGGCCGCAAACGGGCGCGCGTAGGGGCGCAACAGGTCGAACACCGCGCAGTATGGCCCATCCACCGGCTGCACCTGCCAGTCGAAGGTCATGCCGGGGGCGGCGTCCTGCATGGCCTCGTGCAGCGCCGTTTCGCCAGGGCCGCGGCCGGTCAAGCCCTGCAGGGTCGGGCCGCGCGGCGCGCGGTCGTCACCGGTGGCGAAGCTGCATGACGCGCTGCGCAATGACGTGGCCACGGCGCGGCGGATCGCGTCGGCCGAGGGCGGCACGATGGCGACGACGGTCGGCGCCGGGTCGGGCGGGCGCACGGGCGTCGGGTCGGCCGGGAGCACGGGGCGCACCGGCGTCGTATCGGCCGGCAGCGCCGGCCGGACTGGCGTCGTATCGACCGGCAGCGCCGGCCGGACTGGCGTCATATCGACCGGCAGCGCCGGCCGGGCTGGCGTCGTGTCGACCGGCAGCGCCGGACGCACCGGCGTCGTGTCGACGGAGACCGGCAGCGCCGGCCGGACCGGCGTCGTATCGACGGGGACCGGGGGCGCCGGTCGCACCGGCGTCGTGTCGATAAGGGGCGCCGGTCGCACCGGCGTCGTGTCCACCGCGACCGGCAGCGCTGGCCGAGGGGGGGTGTTTTCGGCAACGACGGTGGGCAAAGGGTTGCGGCCGGCAATGCCCGCGCCGGACGGAGCCGCGGCGCTGCCGCCGAATGTGAAATAGGCCCCGGCGGCGCCCATCAGCACGACCGCCGCCACGCCGGCCAGCACCAGGGGCATGGCGGACTTCTTCGCCGGCTCAGGCGGCGCAGCCGTAACCTTGGCGGGCGCCGCCGCCGGGGGTGTCGCCGGCTTGGCCGGCCGCTTCGCATGGATGACCGTCGCCTCGTCGCCCAGCAGGTCGTCCAACCCGTTCGACAGGCCCGCCGCCGGCTCGTCGGCGGCGCCCCCCGGGGCGTTCAGCGCCGCCTGCAGCGCCTGGTTGAACGCCGTCGCCGTCGGATACCGGTCGTCGGCGTCCCGCGCCATCGCCCGTGCCACCACCGCATCCAGCCGCGGCGGCACGCTGGCGTCCATCTCCGACGGGCGCGGCGCCGGGTTGTTCAGCACCGCGTGCATGATGGTCGCCATGTTGCCCTCGAAGGGGCGCTTGCCGGTCAGCAGCTGGAACAGCACGACCCCGGCCGAATACAGGTCCGTCCGCGCATCGATCTTCACGCCCTGGAACTGCTCGGGCGACATGTAGGCCGGCGTGCCCATGATCATCCCGGCCTGGGTCATGGTGCTGCTCTCGATCCGCGCGATGCCGAAATCGGCGATCTTCACCTGGCCCGCCGGCGTCACCATGACATTGGCCGGCTTGATGTCCCGATGGATCACGCCGTTGCCGTGGCTGTAGGCAAGCCCCGTCAGCAGCCCGTCCATCAGCCGCCCGGCCTCGGCCGTGTCCGGCCGCTCGGTCCCGTCGATGATCTGCTTCAGCGTCCTGCCGCTGACGAACTCCATGACGATGTACGCAAGCTCGTCCGTCTCCGCGTAGTCGAACACGCCGACGATGTTGGGGTGCTGCAGCCGCCCGGCCGCCTGCGCCTCCTGCTGGAAGCGGCCCAGCATCTCCCGCTCCTCGCTGTCGTCGGTATCCGGCAGGCGGACGGTCTTGATCGCGACCCGGCGCGAGATGATCGGGTCCCATCCCTCATACACCGTGCCCATCGCGCCCCGCCCGAGCGTCGATTTGATCTCGTATTTGCCTAGTCGTTCCATCCGTTAAAGCCCTGCGGTCCTCCCGTTGGCGGGTGCGGCTGCCGAACCGCGCGCCCCCGCCGTCGTCGTTCCGTCCCCGATCAACGCGAACGCACCCCAATAGAACGGGTGGCCGAGGGTGGATGGCAAGCCCGTTCCCGCCTGATCGAGCAAAGCCAGCTGCGCGCCCCGCAACGACGCCGCCATTCCGCCGGTCCGCGCGCGGTTCATCGTCTCCGCGATCAGATAGGCGCTGCTCTGGTCGTTGATGGACCAGTGCGTGACCAGCATCGACCGCGCCCCGGCATAGAAGAACGCCCGCGCCAGGCCCGAAAGGCTCTCGCCGGCCGGGCCCTGCGGACCCGCGGAGTTGCAGGCCGACAGGATCACCGTGTCCGCATCCAGCTCCAGCCCCGCGATCTGCGACGACGTCAGCAGCGCGCCGGTTGCGTCCGCGGCCCCGGGGGGCGCCGATGTGATGATCGCAGGCTCGGTCAGGCAGGCAAGCTCCGCCGGCAGCAACGCGTGGGACGCGAAGTGCAGCACCCGGTAGTCGTGCAGGGCCGCCTGGCGCACCCGCGGCACCGTGAAGGCCTGGTCCAGCAGCTCGTCGCTGGGCTTGCCGCCCAGCAGCAGGCGGGCGGCCTCCAGCTCGGGCCGGGTGAAGGGCAGGGGGGGCAGGCCGGCCAGCAGCCGCGCGTCCTGGGCGCAGCCGGGCGCCGACAAGGTGCGCCGCGTCTGCGCGACCGTCAGCGGCTTGAACCCGCCCATCCCGAACCAGGGCCGCGTCGCGCGCGACGTCGCGGCGATCTTCCGCAACGCGACGAAGTTGCCGGCGGCCGGCACATGCGCCACCGACATGCGCCGCACCAGCCACGGCGCATGCGCCATGTCGTCGCCCGGCGGCCCGGTCAGCAATATGCCGAACGGCACCGACAGCAGCGCCCCGGCGGGCGCCACCACCAGGTCCGTGGCGCCATCGAGCGCGCCTGCAACCGTCCCCAGCGTCGCCGCATACAGCGCCTGCGCCGCCGGGCCGTCGAACGTGCCGGGGCCGCCACCGGCGCCAGGCTCCACCCCCGCCCGCACCCGCTTGACCAGCGCCGCCACCTGCTCCGGCCCGGCCCCCAGCGGCGCCGCGGCGATGCGGTCCTTCCGCACGGCGAACACCCAGCCGGCTTTTTCGCCCCCCGCTCTTTCACCCCCGGCTTTTTCACCGAGCGTGATCGCGACGAACACCTCGTTCGGCTGCAGCGCCGCCTGAACCTGGGCGGCGGGCACGACCTCCTGCACCAGCTGGCCGAATCCCGGCGACGCGGCCTGCAGCGTCGCGTCGCTGTCGGCCAGCGTCTTGCGCGCCTCGACGACGCGTTCCTCCAGTTCGCCCTCGGGGATCAGCCCCAGCTCCGCCGGGGCGTCCTTGCGGGTGCGAAGGTCGCGCTGCCGTTCCAGCTCCGCCAGCCGTTCGCCGGCGTCCTGCCGCGCGCGGATGGCGGCGCCCACGCGCGGGTCCCGCGCCGTCTCGGCCAGCCGCGCGGCACTTTGGGAGATTTGCTGGCTCGTGATCCCGCCCTGCGCGAGCTGCCCCGTCTCGAACATCTCGGCCATCAGCGCCTGGTCGGCGCCTCCCCTGGCTGCTGCGGCATAGGCGGCCAGGCAGGGCTGCACCAGCGCCGCGGCCACGCCGGCCTTCAGCTCCCGCAGCAACGCGGCGCCGCGCCGGCACTCGCCCAGCGCCGCGCCCGTCTTGCCCTGATGCTGCAACTGGGCCGCGTGCAGGAACAGCGTCGCCGCCTGCGGCCGGCTGCCGGGCAGCGCCTGGCTGAACGCGTCGCTGGACAGCTCATACCCCGTCGACGCCTCCTCCACGTCGCCCCGGGCGCGGGCGCTCGATGCGCTGGTCCGCAGCAGCCGCGCGGTCAGCACCGGCTGGCGCATGTTCTGCCCCAGCGCCAGGCTGGAGGCCGACCGGATCGCCGCCTCGCTGTCCTCCATCCGCCCCAGGTCGCGCAGCGCCAGCGCGCGGTAGCGGCGCGTCTCGATCAGGCCGATCAGCGCGTTCTGCTGCGCCGGCTCGATCAGCGTGTCGCTGTTCGGCACCGGGTTGTTCACCCGTGCCGCCCCGGCCCGGCCGAGCGCCATCGCGGTCTCCGCCTGCGGCCGGGCCGCCAGCGCCTCGGGCGGCAGCAGGGCGGCATAGCGCGCCTCCGCCTGCAGCAGCAGCGGCAGCGCCTTGTCCGACTGATGCCGGTTGTACTCATGCAGCGCGCGGTAGTGCAGCAGCCGAGGGCCGGCCAGCGGGTCGGCGGATTTCGGCGCCAGGCCGTCCGCCTCGGCGAACAGGCCGTCGGCCTCGGCATAGCGGCCCTGGTCCGACACCTGCAGCGCCAACGGCAACAGGGCCGAAACCCGCTCCGGGCTGGTCTTGCCCAACGCCTTCTGCTGCACGGACATCGCGGCGCGGTAGGCCTGCTCGGCGGCCGAAAAGCTTTCGGCCAGGTTCGCGCGGGTGCCGGCGGCCATCAGTTGCTCGTACTGCCCGACATCGCCGGCGCTGAACGCCTGTGCGGCCAGCCGGCCGGCCAGCAGCGCCTCGGCGCCCGAGGCCGCGATCGACGGCGCCGCCTCGGCCGACACCGTCCCGGACAGCACGCCGATCGCGCGCGGGATCACGGGCAAGGCGGGCTGGATGCCGTCCGCGGTGTAGACTGCGCCGCCGACCAGCGCGACCATCGCCACCTGCGGCCAGCCGCCCACCTTGCGTGTGCACGCCAGCACGGCGGCCGGCGCGTTGCCCAGGATGGTGGTCGCCTGCGGCGCCCCGCAGGTCAGCCGCTGATCGATCGTGGCGCGCCACGGGCTGTCGGCCGCGATCGCCATGACCGATGCCGCGGTCGCCGGCCCGGCGCTGGCGACCCGGGCGCTGGGCTGCTGCCAGGCCCCGCAGAACACCAGCGCGCCGTCCGCGCCGCGCTGCATCAGGCACGCCTCGTTCGACGCGTTCCGCCCGATCGCCTGGCCCTCCGGCGGCCCGGCCCGCGTGTAGGACTCGGGCGGCGGACTGCTGCAGGCGGCCAGGAAGGCCATTAGGGAAAGGGCAAGCCATTGGGCGCGCATGCTAATAATCCCTGTCCGAGATGTTCGGCAGCGCCAGGCTCGGGTCCGTCGGGTCCCGCGTGATATCCAGCTGCAGCAGGTCCGCCGTGAACAGGTCCGGCCGCAGCGCGCTTTCGAACGGCGGGAAGTCCACCCGGATCAGGTCGGGCTCGAAGATCCGCTCGATCGCCTGCACGGTGCAGGTCACCGAGGCGATGGCGCAGCCGTTCATCGTGTAGTCCACGTTGAACGCCGGCGTGATGCGCGACGCAATGGCGGCGTCGAATCCGGTCAGCCCGCCGACGGTCCCGAACAGCGTCGCCGTCCCCAGCGTGCCGTTCACCAGCAGGCTGCCGGCCACAAGCGTGCCGGACGCGCCGCCCGCGCCCAGGTTCAACGTCAGCGCCGCCTGCGGGGCAACCAGGTTCTGCAACGAAAGCGGGCCGCCGCCGGTGTTCAGCGACACCTGCGCCAACGACGCCGTGCGCGGCGCGAAGATGGTCGTGCCGCGCTGGAACACGCTGCTGCCGCTCAGCGCCAGGCGGTCCGCGGCGATGCTGCCGCCCTGCAGCAACAGCGGCCCGGCCGCCGCCAACGACACGGCGGGCGCCTGCAGCGGGCCGGTCACGCTCAGCACCCCGCCATTGCCCAGCGTCAACGACTGCCCGGCCGAGAACGACCCCAGCGTGCCGATGATCGCCGTCCCCGATGGCCCGCCCAGCTGGACCGTCGTCCCCGCGCTGCCGGTCAACGACGCCGCCTGCACCGTGCCGGCCGTCTGGCTGATCCCGCCTGCCGCCGTCACGCTGAGCGCCCCGGTGCTGACGACGCCGGCGAACCCGACGCTGGGCGCCGTCAGCTCGAGCGAGCCGGCGCCGACCGTGCCGCCGACGACAAGCCCCTGGTTGGCCCCGTTGGCCAGGCTGAACCCGGCCCCGGTGCTGAAGTTGCCGAGCGTGCCGACGCTGTTGTTGTTCGCCAGGCTGACCGGGCCGCCCGCGAAGCCGCTCAGCAGCGCCGTGGCCATCGTCCCGCCGCTCTGGCTGATGCCGCCGGCCGCACCCAGGAACAGCTGCTGCGCCGCCTGGATCGCCCCGCCCGTCTGCGTGATGCCGCCTGCGTTCAGCGTGACGAACGGCGCAGCCACGTTGCCGGACAGCGTCAGCGCCCCCGTGGTGGTGACGGCGAACCGGCCGCCGCTGTTGACCGGCCCCGCGATGGTCAGCGGCGCGGCCCCGTTGGCCAGGCTGAAGTCGCTCGCCGTGAAGAACGTGCCGAGCGTCCCCACGGTGTTCGCGCCGTTCAGGCTCAGGCTCGCCGCGGCGCCCGTCAGCGTGGCCGCGTTGACCGCGCCGCCCGGACCGGACGACACGCCGCCGGTCACGTTGAGCGTGACCGTGTTGCCGGTGATCGTGCTGAAGATCCCCAGGTCGCCCTTGATGTTCAGCGTGACGTCCGGCGGATCGACTGCCCCGTTGACCACCAGGCTGCGCCCATCGGTCAGGCTGAAGCCGCCCTGCGCGGTGAACGCCCCGAGGCTGCTGACCTGGTTCCCCCCGTTGCCCAGATTGACCGAAGTGGCCGCGCCCGTCAGCGACCCCACGGAGATCGTCCCGTTCGGCTCCGTCACCGCGCCGCGGGCGTTGATCGTCAACGTCCCCGGCGTCACGATGCTGGCGGCAGTCGCCGGCGTCGTCCCCGTGGAGCCGCCGGTCAACGAGAAGCTGGTCGCCGTGGCCGTCCCGATCGCGAGCGCGCCAGAGGTGAGCGTGATCGGGCCGCCGGCGGAAACCGTGCCCGCGATCACCAGCGGCGACAACCCGACGTTCACGCTGATGGCGCCCCGCGCCGTCGCGCCGATCAGCGTGCCGATGCCGTTCACCTGGTCCAGCAGGATCGACGACCCGGCCGACAGGCTCGCCGTGCTGCCGCTCAGGCCGCCGAACCTCGACTCCGTGATGCCCCCCGCCGCGTTCACCGTCGTCTGCGACGCCCCGGCGCTGGCGGCGAAGTTGATGCCGCCGGCCGTCGTCGTCAGGTTCAGGCTGGTCCCGCCATCGACCGCCCCGGTCACGTTCAGCGCCGTCCCGTTGGTGAGCGCGAAGCCGAACCTGCTGGTGAACGGCCCGAGGCTGCCGATCAGGTTGTTGCCCGTCAGCGTCGTCACGAAGCTCGATCCCGTCAACGACCCGGCGACGATCGCGCCGTTGGTTTCCGTGACGAACCCCGCCGTGGTCGCCAGGTTGACGGCGCCCGGCGTCGTCAGCGTCGCGGCCCCGCCGGCCGACCCGATGGCGATGGAGCTGCCCAGGAGGCTGACGGGGCCGCCGGCCGAGATCTGGCCCTGCAGCGTCAACGGGCTGATCCCGTCCAGCAGCGTCAGCGCGCCAGCCAGCGTCGACGGCCCCAGGGTGGGGATGGTCGCCGAGGTCAGCGCCAGCGAGCCGCCGGTGGCCGTCAGCCGCGGCACGCTCAGGTTCGAGCCGCCGGCGATGGCGCCGCTGCTGACCAGGTTGAGCGTGCCCACGTTCGGCAGGCTCCACCCGCCCAGGATGTTGATGTTGGCCGTGGTCGCGCTGCCCACCTGCAGCGTGGCGGCGGTCACCGACGCCGGCGCGGCGCCCGTCGAGGCCGCGAAGTTGAACCCGGCCCCCGCCGTCGTGGGGCCGAGGAAGACGGTCCCGCCGGCGGCGGTCAGGCTGCTGCCCGACCCGAACGCGATGACGTCGCTCGACAGTGAAAGGCTCTGCGTCGGCCCCTGCGCCGTCACCGCGCCGGTCACCGTCAGGCTGCCCCCGGCGCCATCGACCAGCCTGAAGTTCCCCGCGCTGGTGAATGTGCCGAGCTGGACGACCCGGTTGGCCATGTCGAGCTGCACCGAACCGGCCGAGCCTTGCAGGGTGGTCGCGTTCAGCACGGCGCCCGGCGCCTCGCTGATCGCGCCGGTCGCGGTCAGCGTGACGACGCTGCCCGCCGAGAACGGGGCGCCCAGGACGATGTCGCCCGTGACCGCCAGCGTCGCGTTGCCGGCCGACGCGAAGGTGGCGGCCACGCTGCGCCCATCTGTCAGCGTCAGGTCGCCCGGCGTGTTGAAGCTGAAATTGGCGATCTGGTTGCCCGTCGACGTGAACGCCACCGGCCCGGCGCCGCTGCTGCCGTTCAGGGTCGTCGCGATGATCGCGCCGCCGGACTGGGTGATGCCCGCCCCGCCGTTGAGCGTGACCGTCGGCGCCGTCAGGTTGCCTGCCAGCGCGATGGTGCTCGCGCTTCCGAGCGTGCTCAGCTGGATCAGGACGCCGTCGGTCAGCGCGCCGTTGACGGTCAGGGCCACCCCATCGTTGATCGACAGGCCGGCCGCGGTGGCGATGGGGCCCAGCGTGGCGATCTGGTTGGCGCCGGGCAAAGCGAGGCTGAGTGCCGTCGCGCTCAGCGTTCCGGTGGCGATTCTGCCGCCGGGCTCGGTGATGTCGCCGCTGGCCGCCAGCGTGACGGTGGGCGCGGTGACGGCGCCGGCCAGGGCGACGTTGCCCGTGACTGTCAGCAGCAGCGCGCCGCCCGCAGCGACCGGGCCGTTGACCGTGACGGACTGGCCGTCGGTGATCGACGTGGCGCCGGTCGTCGTGATGGCGCCCAACGCGGCGATCGTGTTGGCGCCAGTCAGGCCCAGGCTGGCGG
>JAYUCA010000469.1:0-5631 GCA_043740535.1 Rhodospirillales bacterium
GGACAGCCAATCGAACGTCGCGGCGCCATGACAAAAGCAGCCCCAGAAGGGGTCAATTTTGGACGCCGATTGGGGGTCAATTTTCAATGCCGATTGACAGGTTCGGGGAATGCCGGGTCAACCCGTCGCGGGGCGGGTGGGCGTGAACCGGCATTGGCCGGGCGTATCGAGCATCGATGAAACCCGTTAAAACGTCGTTGAACCGCGGAAGCCGTCCATGCATACCCAGGTCGCGATCATCGGCGCCGGCCCTGCCGGGCTTCTGCTGGCCCATCTCCTGCACCAGGCCGGCATCGACAGCGTCGTCATAGAGGCGCGGTCGCAGGCCTATGTCGAGAACCGCATCCGCGCCGGCGTGCTCGAACACCACGTGGTCGACGTGCTGGAGCAGACCGGCCTCGGCGCCCGCATGCGCCGCGAGGGGCTGGAGCATGAGGGCACCGGGTTCCTGTTCGGCGGCACGCTGCACCGGATCGACTTCAAGGCGCTGACCGGCCGTTCGGTGATGGTCTACGGCCAGCACGAGGTCGTGCGTGACCTGATCGCCGCCCGCCAGGCCACTGGCGCCCCGCTGCTGTTCGACTGCACCGGCGTGGCCGTGTCCGGCTACGAGCAGGGCAGCCCGGTGGTGCATTTCACGCAGAACGGCCTGGCGCAGACACTCACCTGCGCCCTGATCGCCGGCTGCGACGGCTTCCACGGCATCTGCCGCCCCTCCTTGCCGGCCGGGTCATGGCGCGGCTTCGACCGCGTCTATCCGTTCGGCTGGCTCGGCATCCTGGCCGAGGCCCCGCCCAGCGCCGACGAGCTGATCTACGCCAACCATGAACGCGGCTTCGCCCTGTGCTCCATGCGCTCCGCCACGGTCCAGCGCATGTACCTGCAATGCGCGCCCGACGAGGACGTCGGGACCTGGTCCGACGACCGCATCTGGTCCGAGCTGTCGGCCCGGCTGGCCTGCGACGGCTTCCAGCTCCGCACGGGGCCGGTGATCCAGAAAAGCGTCACCCCGATGCGCTCGTATGTCGCCGAGCCCATGCAGTGCGGCCGGCTGTTCCTGGCCGGCGACGCGGCGCACATCGTGCCGCCGACGGGCGCCAAGGGCATGAACTCCGCCGTCGGCGACGTGCTGCTGCTGGCCCGGGCGATCGAGCGTTGGATGGGCGCCGGCGACGACACCGGGCTCGAGGCGTATTCGGCCACGGCGTTGCGCCGGATCTGGAAGGTGCAGCGGTTCTCCTGGTGGATGACGACGCTGTTCCACCGCTTCGACGCCGCTTCCGACTTCGACCGGCGGGTGCAATTGGCCGAACTGGACTACGTCGTCGGCAGCCGCCAGGCGTCGGCGGCGTTGGCGGAGAATTACGTGGGGTTGCCGCTGGTGTAATGGCGCAGCCGTGGGGTGCGAGCCGTAGGGCGGAAAAGCGAAGCGTCATCCGCCTCTTTGGATGGCGCCGCAAATCAAGAGGCGGATGACGCTGCGCTCTTCCGCCCTACGTGTTGATGGGGTCCGATCTACGCGTGCCGCCACACGTCGACCGCCATTGCCAGCGCCGTGAACGCCACGCATACCCCGATCACCAGCCCCGCGACCGTGACGACATCCCCGAGGCCCAGGATCGTGTGGATGGTCAGGTGGACCGCCAGCGCGACCAGGCAGACCGGCGCGAGCACGCTCGCGACGTAGTAGATGCGCCGGAAGCGCACGTAATGCCCCGCCCGGGCCGGCCCGACGCCGGTGGGATCGTTCCGCGCCGCCCAGTTCGTCAGGTATGAGATCACCAGGAAGCTGATGGCGGCGACCAGGAGCAGCGCGTTGGCGGTGGCCGCCATCGGTTACGGCCCCTTCCGCCGGCGCGCGCCGCCGCGCCGCTTCTCCGGATCGTAGCCGCCGCCGCCGGGGCCCAGCGGTTCCGGCGTGCGGTCGCGTTTCTGGCTGCCGAATGCCGAGCTCATGGGCGGCGCCGGCAGGCCCAGCTCCAGCGCCTCCAGCCGCTTGATCTCGTCGCGCAGCCGGGCCGCGGTTTCGAACTGCAGGTCGGCGGCCGCCGCGCGCATCCGTTTCTCCAGCTCCGCCAGCGAGGACTTCAGGTCACGCCCGACCATCTCCGTGATGCCGGCGTCCTTCACCGGCGCGACCGTCACGTAGTCCTGCTCGAACACGCTGGCCAGCACCTCGCCGATATGGCTGCGCACGCTGGTCGGCGTGATGCCGTTCGCCTCGTTCCACGCCGCCTGCTTGATCCGTCGGCGCTCCGTCTCCTCGATCGCGTAGCGCAGGCTGTTCGTCATCACGTCCGCATACAGGATGACCCGGCCGTCGACGTTGCGGGCCGCGCGCCCGATCGTCTGGATCAGGCTCGTCTGGCTGCGCAGGAAGCCCTCCTTGTCCGCATCCAGGATCGCCACCAGCGAGCACTCCGGGATGTCCAACCCCTCCCGCAGCAGGTTGATGCCCACCAGCACGTCGAACACGCCCAGGCGCAGGTCGCGGATGATCTCGATGCGCTCCAGCGTGTCGACGTCGCTGTGCAGATAGCGCACCTTCACGCCGTGCTCGGTCAGGTATTCCGTCAGGTCTTCCGACATCCGCTTGGTCAGCGTCGTCACCAGGATGCGGCCGCCGCGGCCGGTCACCAGGCGGCACTCGGCCAGCAGGTCGTCCACCTGGTGCTCGACGGGGCGGATCTCGGTGACCGGGTCGATCAGGCCGGTGGGGCGGATCACCTGCTCGGCGAACACGCCCTCGGTCCGCTCCATCTCCCACGGCCCCGGCGTCGCCGACACGAAGATCGTCTGCGGCCGGAACGCCTCCCACTCCTCGAAGCGCAGCGGGCGGTTGTCGAGGCAGCTTGGCAGGCGGAAGCCGAACTCGCTCAAGACGCCCTTGCGCGCCGCGTCGCCGCGCGCCATGCCGCCGATCTGCGGCACGGTCACGTGGCTTTCATCGACGATCAGCATCGCGTTCTCGGGCAGGTATTCGAACAGCGTGGGCGGCGGCTCCCCGGTCTTGCGGCCGGATAGATAGCGGGAATAGTTCTCGATCGACTTGCAGCTTCCGGTCGTCTCGATCATCTCGATATCGAAGGTCGTGCGCTGCTGCAGCCGCTCCACCTCCAGCAGCTTGCCCTCGGCGGTCAACGCCTTCAGCCGCTCCTGCAGCTCGATCTTGATGTCGCGGACGGCCTGCGTCAGCGTGGGCCGCGGCGTCACGTAGTGGCTGTTGGCGTAGATGCTGACCTGTTCCAGCGTCGCCGTGATCTCCCCGGTCAGCGGGTCGAACTCGCGGATCACCTCCACGTCGTCGCCGAACAGCACGATGCGCCAGGCGCGGTCTTCCAGATGGCTCGGCCACACGTCGACGGCATCGCCGCGCAGCCGGAACGTGCCGCGTGCGAAGGCCACGTCGTTGCGCCGGTATTGCAGCTCCACCAGGGCGCGCGCCAGCGTGTCGCGGTCGATCGTGCCGCCGGCCTCCAGCTTCACCACCATCCGCCCATAGGTCTCGACGGAGCCGATGCCGTAGATGCACGACACCGACGCGATGATGACGACGTCGCCACGCTCCAGCAGCGACTGCGTGGCGGCATGGCGCATGCGGTCGATCGCCTCGTTGATCTGGCTGTCCTTCTCGATGTAGGTGTCGGTGCGCGGCACATAGGCCTCGGGCTGGTAATAGTCGTAGTAGCTGACGAAATACTCGACGGCGTTATCGGGGAAGAACCCCTTCATCTCGGAGTAGAGCTGGGCGGCCAGCGTCTTGTTGGGCGCCAGGATCAGCGTGGGCCGCTGCACCGCCTCGATCACCTTCGCCATCGTGAAGGTCTTGCCCGATCCGGTGACGCCCAGCAGCACCTGGTCCCGGTCGTCCGCCGTGACGCCCCGCACCAACTCGGTGATCGCCGTCGGCTGGTCCCCGGCCGGCTCGTACTCCGACACCACCCGCAACGGCCGCTGCATGGGCTTGGCGCCCTGCTTCACCTGCTGGAAGGTGACTGGGGGGGCTTCGATCAGCTTGCGCGCGAGGGTCGATGACATAGCGCCAAGGTGGCGATGCCGGGGCCTCGCGTCCAGTCAAACGCGGGCGATGGCCGTCATGGCCGCGGCGATGGGCGGGCAAGCCCCAGGATCAGCAGGCCGCATCCGGCAGACGCCAGGGATGCGACGAACACCGCCAGCGTCACGACGTCGTTCTGCGGCCCCTCATGGAACGCCAGGCCGGAAATGAACAGGCTCATGGTGAAGCCGATGCCGCACAGCGCAGCGGCCCCATAGAGCTGCATCGCGGTGACGCCCTCGGGCAGCCGCGCCAGGCCGAGCCGGGCAGCCGCCATGACGGCGCCGAACACGCCGAGCTGCTTGCCCAGCACGAGGCCCAGCGCGGTCCCGATCGCCAGCCGGTGCGTCCAGGCGCCGGGCGGCAGCGCGCTGAAGTCCAGCCCGGCGTTGGCCAGGCCAAACACCGGCAGCACCAGGTACGAAACCCAGGGGTGCAGCTTGTGCTCAAGCCGGATCGCCGGGGCGTCGTCCTCGTCCGGGCGGGCGCGCATCGGCACGACGAACGCCAGCGCCACCCCGGCCAGCGTCGCGTGGACGCCGGAGCGGAACACCAGCGCCCACAGCACGAAGCCGCCCACCAGGTAGCGCGACAGCCGCCGCTCGCCGAAGCGGTTCAGCCCGGCCAGGCATAGCAGCACCAGGGCGGACAGCCCCAGCATCCGGAGGTCGAGCTGGCGCGTGTAGAACAGCGCGATGACCAGGATGGCGCCGAGGTCGTCGATGATGGCCAGCGCGGTCAGGAACACCTTCAGCGTCATCGGCACGCGCGGCCCCAGCGCGCTGGCGACGGCGAGCGCGAAGGCGATGTCCGTGGCGATCGGCACGGCCCAGCCGCGCATCGCCTCGGCATCGGACCAGTTGAAGGCGACGAAGATCGCGGCGGGCACGAGCATGCCGCCCAGGGCGGCGAAGGCCGGGGCGGCGAGGCGGTCGAGCGAGGCGAGCTCCCCCACGGTGATCTCCCGCCGCAGCTCCAGCCCGACCAGCAGGAAGAAGATCACCATCAGCCCGTCGTTGATCCAGACACGCAGCGGGAGTGCCGCCCCCGGGATGGGCGGGGTCCAATGCAACAGGGCTGCATAGGCGGGGGCGAAGGACGAGTTGGCCCAGGCGATGGCGACGACGGCGGCGGCGATCAGGACCGCGCCCCCGGCGCTTTCGGACCGGAGGAACTCCAGCAACGGCTCGATGCGTGCGGCCATGGGGCGAAGTGTCATTCGATCTCCGTCAGTAGCCGGCGCGGTGCGGCATCGGGCGCCCAAGCCCATAGGCAGGGCGCTTCGTCAACCCTGCCTGTCCGTTTGATGTGACCGCCGGCCGGTCAGCCTGGCAAAAGCCAGCGCCGGTCCGCCCAGAGCATCCCTGCGTGAACGTGGCAAGACTGTTGCAACAACCGCATTCGGTAGGCATTACAGAAATCGCATGAGACGAGATCAAGACTAGATCGACGATAGGTTCGTAGTTTATGCAAAAAATGGTAACTGCTCAACCCACCTTTAGCTGATATCCCAGCGGGGCTGCGAGAAAGCCTATTGACACGGTAACGGGCGAGTCGATTCAAGGTGGTGGTGC
>JAYUCA010000470.1:0-22718 GCA_043740535.1 Rhodospirillales bacterium
GTAATGTGCATCTGAAATTTACAGCGAGCAACGAAGGTTCATGAATGTCTTACCTGTCACCGGCTGAGTTTGTCGTTAAGATGGTCGATGCCGGTGAGGCCAAGGTCATCATGGCCACCAGGGATGCCCTGATCCGGGCGTATATGGCCGGCGCGATCCTGGCCCTGGCCGCCGTTTTCGCGGTGACGGTCACGCAACAGACGGGTTATCCGATCATCGGCGCGATCCTGTTCCCGGTCGGCTTCTGCATGCTGTATCTGCTGGGGTTCGACCTGCTGACCGGCGTTTTCGTGCTGACACCGCTCGCGCTGATCGACAAGCGCCCGGGCGTCACGCTGGGCGGCGTGCTGCGGAACTGGGGGATCGTCTTCGTCGGTAACTTCCTGGGCGCGATGACGGTCGCCGTCATGATGGCGATCGTGTTCACCTTCGGTTTCTCCACCGAACCAAACGCCGTGGGCAAGATGATCGCCGGCATCGGCGAGGCCCGCACCGTCGGCTACAAGCACTATGGCGCGGCCGGCATGCTGACGCTGTTCATCCGCGGCGTGCTTTGCAACTGGATGGTATCGACCGGCGTGGTCGGCGCCATGATCTCGACCTCGGTCAGCGGCAAGGTCATCGCGATGTGGATGCCGATCATGGTGTTCTTCGCGATGACGTTCGAGCATTCGGTGGTCAACATGTTCCTGTTCCCGTCCGGCCTGCTGCTGGGCGGCAAGTTCTCGATCGCCGACTACATCATCTGGAACGAGATCCCGACGGTCGTGGGCAACCTGGTCGGCGGCCTCGCCTTCACCGGGCTCACGCTGTACGCAACCCACGTGAGGACGGGCGAGACGCGGTCCGCGCGGGACATGGCGCGGATCATCGCGGCGCACCGGTAGCTAGCCGGGTGGGAGGGGCGTTGCGGCCACCGTAGCACGGTGGCGGCGAACCAGGCGTTGGCGTCGCAAGATACTCCGCGGTCTAGTACCTTACCAGGTAAGCCGCGACGGCCAGCGCGCTGGAAGGCATCCGACAAGGGCAGGAGGACTCCCGGATGGGCCGAACCCGTCCGGCACGCGCCGTTTTCGATGAGCTGCGCGCCGAGCATGGCATACCACGTTGATCTTACGGCGCGGGCGCAGCGGGACCTCAGACAGATCTACCTGGCCATTGATGCCGCCGACGTGGCGCAGGCCCGCACTTGGTTCAACAAGCTCGAACAGGCGGTTTTCAGTCTCGATCAACATCCGGCCAGCGGCGCGGTCAACGCAGAAGACCACGGCTTGCGTCATCTGCTCTTCGGGCGGAGGCCGCATGTCTATCGGATCATCTATTCGATCGACGCGCCCGGTCGCGTCGTCACGGTGCTGCACATCCGGCACGGCGCGCGTGATGCGTTCACAGGCGAACACCTCGACGACCCCCATGACCGCCGCTTGACCTGAACCTCCGCCACGGAGGACAAACCGGCATGCAACGCATCTTCTCCGGTATTCAGCCCTCGGGCGTTCCCACCCTTGGCAATTACCTGGGCGCCGTCCGCAACTGGGTGGCGCTGCAGGACAGCCATGACTGCATCTACTGCGTCGTCGATCTGCACGCGATCACGTCGTGGCAGGACCCGAAGCGGCTGGCGGCGGCCACGCGGGAGATGGCGGCCGCCCTGCTGGCCTGCGGCGTCGACCCGGCCAAGCACATCCTGTTCAACCAGTCCGCGGTGCCCGCGCACGTCCGGCTGTCGTGGATCTTCAACTGCGTCGCGCGGATCGGCTGGCTGAACCGGATGACGCAGTTCAAGGACAAGGCCGGCAAGGACCGCGAGGCGGTGTCGGCCGGGCTGTACATCTACCCGAACCTGATGGCGGCCGACATCCTGGCCTATCACGCCACCCGCGTGCCGGTCGGCGACGACCAGCGCCAGCATCTGGAGTTGGCCAACGACATCGCCCAGAAGTTCAACCATGACTACGGCGTGGACTTCTTCCCAACGATCGAGCCGCTGATCCTCGGCCCCGCCGCCCGCGTGATGAGCCTCCGCGACGGCACGAAGAAGATGAGCAAGTCAGACCCCTCGGACCAGAGCCGCATCAACCTCACCGATGACGCGGATACGATCGCGCTGAAGGTCCGCCGCGCCAAGACCGATCCGGAGCCGTTGCCGAGCGAGCCGGAAGGGCTCGAGAACCGGCCCGAGGCCCGCAACCTGGTGGGGATCATGGCGGCCTTGCTCGACAGCGACGCAGCCACGGTGCTGCGCACCCACGGCGGGCAGGGGTTCGGCGCTTTCAAGGCCGCCCTGGCCGACGTGGTGGTGGGCCATCTGGCGCCGATCGCGGCCGAGACGCGGCGCCTGGTCGACGACCCCGGCCATGTCGATGCGATCCTGCGCGGCGGCGCAGCGCGGGCGGCCGCCATCGCGGACCCGATCGTGGCAGAGGCTGAACGGCTGGTGGGGTTCCTGAAATGAGCGTACTGATCGTGACCGGCGGCAGCACCGGCATCGGCGCGGCCATCTGCCGGATGGCGGCGGCGCGCGGCTGGGCGGTGTGCCTGTCCTATGCCACCAGCACCGCCGAGGCGGAGAAGGTCGCCCAGGATATCCTCGCAGCCGGCGGGCGCGCCCTGGCGGTGCAGGCGGATGCAGCCGACGAGGCGGCGACGGCCAGGCTGTTCCAGGCCGCATCCGGGCTGGGACCCATCACCGGCGTCGTCGTCAACGCCGGCACGACCGGCCCCATCTCGACGATCGCCGCGATGGACGCCGCAGCACTGGACCGGGTGCTGGACCTCAACGTGCGCGGCGCATATCTGGCCCTGCGGGAGGCGGCGCGGACCATGGCGCAGGGCTCGGTCGTCATGATCTCGTCCGTGGCGTCGCGCCTGGGCGGCCCTGGCGAGTGGGTGCACTACGCGGCCAGCAAGGGCGCGGTCGACAGCATGACGATCGGCGCGGCGCGGGAGCTGGCGCCGCGCGGCATCCGGGTCAACGCGGTGCTGCCCGGGCTGATCGACACGGGCATCCATGCGAAGGCCGGGTTGCCCGACCGGGTGGCGACGCTGGGGCCGGGCGTCCCGATCGGCCGCGCCGGCACCGCGGACGAGGTGGCGAGGGTGGCGTTGTGGCTGCTGTCGGACGAAGCGTCCTATGTGACGGGCGCGCTGGTGCCGGTGTCGGGCGGTCGTTGACGGCGGGCTGGCCGGCGCTCGATGCGCTGCTGACGGCGCTGCAGGCGGCGCCGTCGCGCACCGGATCCATGATCGCGACGGTGTACGGCGACGCGATCCTGCCCCGCGGCGGCTGCCTGGCTTTGGCCGATCTGCTGGTGCTGATGCGCCGGCTTGGGGTCTCTGAGGGCGTGGTGCGCACCGCCGTTTCCCGCCTGGCGCGGGACGGGGTGCTGCACGGGCGCCGGGCGGGGCGGCACAGCGCCTATGCGTTGACGGACGCGGCGCGGTCCGAGTTCCTGGCCGCGGCGCCGCAGATCTACGGGGCGGCGGCAGCGGCGTGGGATGGGCGGCTGCGACTGGCGTTTCCGGAAACGGGGGCGGATCGGGCAGCGCTGGAAAGCGCGGGATTTGCCCTGCTGGCGCCGGGGGTGCTGATGTCCTCAGCCGCGGCGCCTGAAGGCGTGCCCTGGCTGGAAGCTGCCGGGCCGCCGCAGACGCTGCGGCTGCTGGCCAGCCGCGCCTGGCCGCTGGAACGGCTGGGGCAGTGGTATACGGAGTTCATGGCGCTGTTCGCAGGGCTGAACCCTGTTCCCGCCGTCATGCCGCTGGATGCGATGGCGGCGCGAACCGTGCTGATCCACGCCTGGCGCCGGATCGCCTTGCGGGATCCCCGGCTGCCGCCGGCCCTGCTGCCGCAGGACTGGTCTGGCAATCGTGCCCGCGACTTTTGCGCGTCGCTGTACGGCAGCCTGGCAGCAAGTTCGGCATCGTGGCTGGACATGGCCGGATGCCTCGACGGAAGGCTGCCGCACGGCAGCGGCCCGGCGCACCACTTCCATGATCCGTCCAGATCGTAGGGCGGAAAAGCGCAGCGTCATCCGCCACCTGAACACGCACCCAGCCAGGCGGTGGATGACAACTCGCTTTTCCGCCCCACGAGACCCTGCAACCCTCTTATGCCAAGTGCCAAAGTGTTGACCCCTCGGGCCGGCATTTGGGCGGGAGCGTTCTTTGGTCTATTTTCGCGGTGTAGGGTGGTGGAATACGAAGCCGTATTCCACCCTGCGGTTTTAGCGGAGTCACGACTTTGCGCTGGTGGTATCAGCGTGTCCGATAAACCACCTTCGTCGCCGGCTTCATGATCATGGCCAGCAGGAATCCGATGCCGGCCGCGATCAGGACCGTGGTGATCGGGCGCTCATCGATCTTCTCGGCCAGGGCGTCGCCGTATTCCTCGACCTGGTCCAGCAGGTTCGCGCCGTAATCGCTGGTGGCGGCGCCTGCCTTGTCCTTGACCTTGCCGTAGGCGCTCTGTGCCCCGCCGACCACCCGGTCGACCACGCCTTCGGCCTGGGTCTTGGTATCGCCGGTGACGTTGCCCACGGCGCCCTCCACCTTGCCGGCGATGGTGCGGGCGGCGCCCTCGATGCGGTTCTCGTCCATGTCTGGTCCCCTGTTCAGCGAGTGATGGCGTTGAAACCCGCGAGCGCCACAAGGGTTCCACAGGTTCAAACATTACAAAAAATCTTGCATGCTAAAATTCTTGTGATAGTTTGCGCTCAACGATCAGAAGGCGGCCGCGATGTACACGCAAGCCCTCAACGCCGTCGACGACGCGCCCCACGCCCGCCCCATCGAGGATGCGGCCCGGATGGCTGCATTCCAGGCCCGCATCGATGCCGAAGACCGGATCGAGGCGAACGACTGGATGCCGGACGCCTATCGCAAGACCCTGATCCGGCAGATCAGCCAGCATGCCCACAGCGAGATCGTCGGCCAGTTGCCAGAGGGAAAATGGCTCACCCGCGCGCCCAGCCTGCGGCGGAAGGCGGCATTGCTCGCCAAGGTTCAGGATGAATGCGGACATGGGCTATACCTGTATGCCGCGGCCGAAACGCTGGGCATCTCGCGGGAGGAGCTGATCGATCAGTTGCTGTCGGGCCGCGCCAAATACAGCAGCATCTTCAACTACCCGGCGCTGACCTGGGCGGACATCGGCGCGATCGGCTGGCTGGTCGACGGGGCGGCGATCATGAACCAGATCCCGCTGTGCCGCTGCAGCTACGGCCCCTACGCCCGCGCCATGGTGCGTGTGTGCAAGGAAGAAAGCTTCCATCAGCGCCAGGGGTTCGAGATCATGATGACGCTGTGCCGCGGCACGGCCGAGCAGAAGGCGATGGCGCAGGACGCGCTGAACCGCTGGTGGTGGCCGGCGATGATGATGTTCGGCCCGCCCGATGGACAGAGCCTGCACAGCGACGCCTCCATGGCATGGAAGATCAAGCGGTTCAGCAATGACGAGCTGCGCCAGAAGTTCGTCGATGCGATGACCCCGCAGGCCGGCGTGCTGGGGATCGCGCCGCCCGATCCGGACCTGAAGCTGGACCCGTCGACCGGGCGCTACAGCTTCGGCGCCATCGACTGGTCGGAGTTCAAGCAGGTGCTGGCCGGCAACGGACCCTGCAACCGCGAACGCCTGGCCGAGCGCCGCCAGGCGCATGCGGACGGCGCCTGGGTGCGCGAGGCCGCCCTGGCCCATGCGGCCAAGCGCCAGGCCAAGGCGCTGGCGGCATGACCGAACAGAAGACGCCGCTGTGGGAGGTGTTCATCCGCAGCCGCAACGGCCTGGCGCACAGGCACGCCGGCAGCGTGCACGCGGCAGACGCCACGATGGCGCTGCACGCGGCCCGCGACGTCTACACCCGCCGCGGCGAGGGCCTGTCGATCTGGGTCGTGCCCAGCGCCGCCATCACCGCCAGCGACCCGGCGGACAAGGCCATGCTGTTCGAGCCCACAGCCAGCAAGATCTACCGCCACCCCACCTTCTATGAGGTGCCCGACGAAGTCGGCCACATGTGATGGCGACGACCAGCATCACCGTTGCCGAGACGCCGCTTGTCCTGTTCGCGCTCCGGCGGGCCGATGACGCGCTCGTGCTGGGGCACCGGCTTTCGGAATGGTGCGGCAAGGCGCCGACGCCCGAGGAGGACATCGCGCTGGCCAACATGGGGCTCGATCTGCTCGGCCAGGCGCGCAGCCTGTACGCGCGGGCGGCCGAGGCGGAAGGGGCCGGGCATGACGAGGACCAGCTCGCCTTCCTGCGCGACCCGCCGCAGTTCCGGAACCTGCTGCTGCTGGAGCTGCCGAACGGCGACTTCGCCCGCACGGTGATGCGGCAGTTCCTGTATGCCGCCTTCATCGACCCGTGGTGGCGGGCGATGATGCAATCATCCGACCCCGGTCTGGCCGCCATCGCCGCGAAGGCGGAGAAGGAGACGGCCTACCACGTGCGGCATTCGGCCGAGTGGGTGATCCGGCTGGGCGACGGCACGGCCGAGAGCCATCGCCGCGCGCAGCAGGCGCTGGACGCGCTGCTGCCCTATACCGGCGAGTTCTTCGGCCCCGTCGACGAGGCCGCGCTGGTAAAAGCCGGGGTGGCGCCGGACCCGTCGATGCTGCGCCCCGGGTGGGACCGCATGGTCGATGACGTGCTGGCGCAGGCGACGCTGACCAGGCCGGCCGGCGGCTGGTTCCAGCAGGGCGGCCGGGTCGGGCGGCACACCGAGCATCTGGGCTTCATGCTCGCCGAGATGCAGCACCTGCCGCGCAGCTTCCCAGGTGCTGCATGGTGACCCTGCGCGACCGCGCGTGGTTGGCCGCCGCCGCCGTGTGCGATCCGGAAATTCCGGTGCTGACCATCGAGGACCTGGGCGTGCTGCGTGACGTCACCGAGCGCCACGGCGCCGTGGAGGTGGCCATCACGCCGACCTATTCCGGCTGCCCGGCCATGAGCATGATCACGTTGGATGTCGAGATGGCGCTGGAGCGGGCGGGCATCCCGGGGCGGGTGGTGACCGTGCTGGCGCCGGCCTGGACGACGGACTGGATGACCGAGGCGGGCCGGCAGAAACTGCTCGCCTACGGGATCGCGCCGCCGGGCAAGGCAGCGGGGCGGCGGGCGCTGTTCTCCGGGGACCAGGCCGCGTGCCCGCGCTGCGGCTCCGCGCGGACGGAGCTGATCGCGGAATTCGGATCGACGTCCTGCAAGGCGCTGTGGCGCTGCCTGGACTGCCGCGAGCCGTTCGACCAGTTCAAATGTCACTGATGGACCTGGCCGAACCCCGCGCGGGCTTCCATGCGTTGCGGATCGCTGCGGTGCGGCCCGAGACGGCGGACGCTGTCACCTTGGCGTTCGACGTGCCGGCAGAGCTGGCGGCGCGGTTCGGCTATCGGCCCGGACAGTACTTGACGCTGCGCACGGTGATCGACGGCGAGGATGTGCGGCGGTCGTACTCCATCTGCTCGGGGCTGGACGACGGGGCGCTGGTGGTGGCCATCAAGCGGGTCGAGGGCGGCCGGTTCTCCGGCTGGGCGCATGCGGCGTTGCGGTGCGGCGACCGGATGGAGGTCATGCCGCCGGACGGCCGGTTCACGGCGCCGATCGACCCGCTGGCGGCCCGCACCTATCTGGGTGTTGCCGCCGGGTCGGGCATCACGCCGGTGCTGTCGATCCTGAAGACGGTGCTGACGCGGGAGCCGGGCAGCCGTTTCGTGCTGCTGTACGGCAGCCGCAACACGGCCGGCATCCTGTTCCGCGAGGAACTGGAGGCGCTGAAGGACCGCTACATGGCGCGCCTGACCGTCGTTCACGTGCTGTCGCGGGAGCAGCAGGACATCCCGGTGCTGAACGGGCGGATCGACGGCGCGAAGGTGGCGGCGCTGCTGCCGGGCCTGCTGCCGGATGGATTGCCGGACTATGCGCTGCTGTGCGGTCCCGGCGGGATGATCTCGTCGGTGGGCGATGCGTTGGCGGCGGCCGGAATGCCGCCCGGGCGCGTGCTGAGCGAGCGATTCGCCGTCGACGGCGCCGCCCCGCCCCGGTCCCGCCCGGCCCCCATCGCCGGCGCCCCGGCCTTCGCGGTGGCGACAGTGGTGGCCGACGGGGTCAGTACGGATGTGCCGATGGCCGATGGCGAAACGGTGCTGGAGGCGGCTCTGCGGGCGGGCCTTGACCTGCCGTATTCCTGCCGCGCCGGGATGTGCAGCACCTGCCGCGCCCGGGTGACCGCGGGCGCGGTGACGATGGACGTCAATTACGGGCTGGAACCGTGGGAGACGGAGGCTGGCTACGTGCTGACCTGCCAGTCGCGTCCGGTGGTCCGGGGTCCTGGTCCCGGCCGGGTGACGGTGGACTACGACCACGTCTAACCAGGCGTCGTCGTGCCGCCCCACGGATTGATGAGCGTCACGCCGCAGCCGGTGAAATCCTTGACGTTGCGGGTTGCCACGCTGAAGCCGGAATGCCGCGCGATCGCGGCTATCAAGGCGTCGAATTTCCCAATGGGACGGCCGCCACGATTGCGATCGGCTACGACGTCGGCAAACACGGGCGCTGAGGCGTACGTGAAGGCAAGCACCCTCCTGGACATATGAATCGGGCGCAGATTTCCGACCCTACTCAACTCTTACGAACTTGAGGGTGCTGACAATGTCCTGCCCAGTTTGCGAGAATTTTATCGGTGCCGTTTTAATGACAAGGTTCTTGTCGTTCACTTCGAAAAATCGCGTCTGATCGCTGCCGATCCAGTCTGGACGCCATGATGTCAAAACATGGTGGATGACCTTGTTTCCCTCAATGCGGTAAGTGCCTGCATATGCTCCGACGATTCCTTTGTGGAAGGCGATCCTCTCGGCATCGGTATATACGGCCGTCGCAGGTCTTGGGAGTTCGCCGGAAGTCAGAAAGACTACCACATGCCCACCCGGAGAATATTGGATATAGCCAGTGGGATGTTCCCCGTATGGTTTCGAAACCTGCTTAGTATCAAGAGCCTCTGCAGAATATTCGGTAAGTTGCCACGTTCCAGCGACTGCTGCCGCGGTGTCGGCGGATGCTGCCGGCCAACTGAGCGTGGCGGCCCAAAGTGTAACTCCACAGGCGAAGATCTCTTGCCAGCAAACGGCTGTGCGTGTCCTCGACATTGTTCAGACTCCCCTAACTTCTTCTCCGACGCCTCTCGCACGCAGCTTGAAGAAAATACGTATTCTATGCTGACCCGTTCCGTCTAGTGATTGCAAGTGGCGTCTGACAAAATCGAAAGACCGCCTTGCCGCCGGCTATTCGCGGCGTCGTCCGGCCGGCATGATGCTGATCCCAAGCAGGATTTCCGCTTGCGTAATCGCATTCGTGTAGAGATCGTTCCTTCTCTGTCCGTTGACCCACGCCAGCGCCGTCGGGCCGGGAACCTCCTGCATCAATTCCGAAAGGACATTGGTATCGCCGAAGGGCGCAAATCGTCTGCGGATCGCTTCGGCGAGCCCGATTTCCGGCGCTTTTTTCGGGCGCTAAACTGGCTTGAAGGATAGCACCCACCTCCGCCTCCATCGACCTGCCGTGGCTTGCGGCTCGCATCCGGAGTTTTTCGCGCAGGTCGGCTTCGACTTTGCGGATCGTCAGGGTAACGGTTGGTTTGGGCTGATGCGTGTCAGGCATGCTGACATTGCAAGCAGCGCATGCATTGCCTGCAACGACTGGATCACCCGTCCTTCTTCACGTTCCAGAAGATCGAGAACCCGCTCAGCACCTGGCTCAGGCTCGTGCGGTAGGCGGTCGCCTGGAAATACTGCCCGAGCGGCACATACGGAACCACCTCGAACGCACGCGCCTGCAAGGCTGCCGCGATCCTCTTCTGCGCCACCAGGTCCGGGGCGGCAAACCAGTCGTCGCGCAGCGCCTCGATCGCCGCATCTTCCGGCCAGCCGAACCACGCGTTCGCGCCGTTGGCCCGCAGCAACTGGTTCGCCGCCGGCGTCGCGTTGTCCACCCCGGCGCTGAACGTGAAGAACACGCTCCAGCCGCCCTGGTCCACCGGGTCCTTCTTGGCGCGCCGGGTCAGCAGGGTGCCCCAGTCGGTCGCGATGTAATCGACGTTCATGCCGATCCGCTTCAGCATGTCGGCGCCCACGTCGGCCATCGCCTTCAGGTTCGGAAAGTCGGTCGGCACGATCAGCGCGACGCGTTCGTCGTTGTAGCCGGCCTGTTTCAGCGCCCGCTTCACCGCCTCGATATCGCGCGGCCCGGTCAGCGCCGCCATGCCGGCGTCGTTGGCCAGCGGCGTGCCCGGCGTGAACATGCCGGCGTCGTCATGCCACAGCGTCTTGTCGTCGCCCATGAACGAGGTCAGGAAATCCGCCTGCACGATGGCGCCCAGCACGGCGCGGCGGATGGCCGGGTTGTTGAACGGCGGCTGCAGGTGGTTCATCCGCATCACGGCCATCTGGCCCGCCGGGTCCTGCACCTCTGTCCGGATGCCGGGGTTGCGGCGAAGCAGCGGCAGCAGGTCGGCGCTGGCGAAGTCCCACCAGTCGGTCTCGTTGCGCTGCAGGGCCGCAGATGCGGTCGACGGGTCGGGGACGGTGGTCCATTCGACGCGATCTACGTGGACGATCTTCGGCCCGGCGGTGCGGTCGGGCGTGCCGCCGGGCAGGGGCACATAGCCGGCGAAGCGTTCATACACGGCACGGGCGCCGGCCACGCGTTCATCGGCCTTGAAGCGGAACGGGCCGCTGCCGACCATGTCCGTCACCTGCGTGCCGGGGTCCGTCCGCGCCAGCCGCTCCGGCATCATCGCCGGCATATACACGCCGGATTTGGCCAGCGCGTCCGGCAACAGCGGGAACGGGCGTTTGAGGCGAAACACGATCTGCCGGTCGCTGGTGGCCGATAGCTCGTCGGTCGCGGCCAGCAGCGCCTGGCCGAACACGTCCTTGGCGCCCCAGCGGCGGATGCTGGCCACGCAGTCCCGCGCGAGCACCGGCGCGCCGTCGTGGAACAGAAGCCCGTCGCGCAGCGTCAGGGTCCAGCGCAGGCCGTCGGCCTCCACCGTGTGGCCGGCGACCATCTGCGGCGAGGCGCGGTACTGGCCGTCCATGCCATACAGCGTGTCGAACACCATGAAGCCGTGGTTGCGGGTGACATAGGCGGTGTTCCAGTGCGGATCGAGCGTCGACAGGTCCGCCTGCGGGATGAAGCGCAGTACGCGGGCCCCCTGGGCGCGCGCGATGGCCGGAAAGGCAAGGGCGGCAGTCAGCAGGGTGCGGCGCTTCATGTGGCTCACCTGATCAAAAACCTTCTATGGAGCCTACCACCAGTTATACCAAGGATCAGGGATCATGATCCGTCGTCGCGAGCGTAGCCGGGCAGCGCGCCGATTTTTTGGCCGAGCTGCAGCAGGGCCGTGTCTCCGCCACGCCATCCTATAACGCCCAGCCCCACCGGGCAGCCGTCCAGCAAACCGAGCGGGAGCGAGACTTGCGGCAGGCCCGCATGCCCGGCCGGGCATAGCAAGTCCATCGCCGCCCGCCGGGACGCTTCGACCTCATCGGGTCCGGCGTCGCGGCGGGGCGCGATCCCGGGCGCGGAGGGCAGCAGCAGCAGCGTCCCGGGCGGCACACATTCGCGCAACGCGGATGCGATCGCGGCGCGCCGAAGCCGCGCCGCGGCGACCTCCGCCGGCAGGATGTGGGCGGCGCCCTCGAACCGCTCGCGCACGCCCGGGCCGAAATTCGGCCGCACCGCCGTCACCCATGCGCCATGCGCCGTCCAGGCCTCCGCCGCCTGGATCACGCGGAACACCTCCCGCCAGTCCGGCGCATCGGTGACGCGGATGGCGGCGGCCGGGCCGAGCAGGGCCTCGATCCGCGCAACCGCGCCGGCGAGTGCCGCGCGCACGGTCGCGCCGGCCCGCTCGAACAGGTCCGCTGCGATCAGCAGGCGCGTGGCGGGCGGCGCGGGCGGCAGAAGCACGGCGCCCACGCGGGCGAACACCCGGGCGTCGCGGGCGAACCATCCGGCGCTGTCGTAGCTCGGCGCCAGGGGCAGGGCGCCATCCATCGGGATCGCGCCATGGGTCGTGCGGATGCCATATACGCCGCAGAAGCTCGCCGGCAGGCGGACCGACCCGCCGGTGTCGGACCCCAGCGCGAAATCGACCAGGCCCGCGGCGACCGCAGCGGCCGAACCGCTGGACGAGCCGCCCGGGATCCGGTCCGGGGCCGCCGTGTTGATCGGCGTGCCGTAATGCGCGTTCTGCCCGGCGAGGCTCCAGGCGATCTCGTCCGTATGCGTCTTGCCGCGCATGACCGCGCCCGCATCCAGCAGGCGCTGCACGACGCTTGCGGTGCGGGCCGGCACGGGGTGGGTGGCCAGCCAGTCGGGGCTGCCGGCGCCGGTCGGCAGCCCGGCCACGTCGAACAGGTCCTTCACGCCGAAAGTCAGTCCGTCCAGCGGCCCGCCCGCACGCCCGCGACGCTCGCTTTGGCCATGCGCGCAGAACGCGCCGACGGGGTCGAGCATGGCCTAGGCCCCCCGCAACAGTCGGGCGGCCGGGCGCTCGAACGTCCGCCGGCCGCGCTTGTAGCCGAACAGCGGCGGCGCGAGCTCGGCCACGGCCTGCGATGCGCTGGTGCAGTCGAGCACGACCAGGTCCGCGGCCATGCCGGGTTCCAGGCCATAGTCGACGAGGCGCATCAGCCTGGCCGATTGGCCCGTCACCATGTCGAGGCAGGCCGCCATCCCGTCCGGGGTGCCGACCTGCGCCACGTTCGCATAGAGGTTGGCCATGCGCACCAGCGAGCAGTCCCCGAATGGGGTGAAGGGGTTCAGCACGTTGTTGGTCGATAGCGAGCAGGTCACGCCCTGGCCCAGCAGCCGGTGCGCGGGCGCGACCCCACGCGGCACGTCGTGGTCGTGGTCCCGCCCCGTCAGGAACAGGTCGGTGGACGGCAGCACCGTGACCGCGACGCCCGAGCGGGCCAGCATCCGCCCGATCCATTCGAGGCGGTCCGGCGGCACGGACGAGAATTTCGTCACGTGCCCCACGGCCACGCGCCCGCCCCAGCCCTGGGCGTCCGTCAGGCGGCACACCTCGATGACGTCGAGGTGGCTCGGGTCCAGGCCGAAATCGAGGTGGAAGTCGATGTCGATATCGAAGCGGCGGGCGATGGCGAAGATGCGCCCGATCTGCCCGTGCGAGTCCTTGTCCATATAGGGCGCGCCGCCCACCAGGTCGCAACCGGCCTCGATGGCGGCCACCAGCACGTCCTCGCAGCCGGGGTCGTCCAGCAGCCCCTCCTGCGGGAAGGCGCACAGCGTCAGGTCGATGGCCCAGGCGTACTCCCGCTTCAGCCGCAGCAGCGCATGAACGCTGGTGAGGCCGATCCGGGGATCGACCTCGACATGGGTGCGCATCCGCATCGTGCCCTGCATGATCGCGCGCTCCAGCGTGCGCGCGGCGCGGGCGTGGACGTCGTCCTCGGTGAAGCCGCGCTTGGCGGCCGCCACCGCGGCCACCGCCTCGTCCAGCGTGCCGCGGTGGCAGGTGCAGCGGTCCATCAGCCCTGATTTGTCGAGGTGGATGTGGGTCTCGATCAGCCCCGGCACCACCAGCCGGCCCCCCAGCGCCAGCACGGGCCCGCCCTCCAGCGAGTCGGCAACCGCCAGGATGCGGCCGTCCTTCACCCCCACATCCACCGGCGGCCCGCTGCGGCCGGCCAACTGCGCCTGCTTGAAGATCAGATCGAAGTCCATCAGACGGTCGCTCCCAGGTAGTTCAGCGCATCCAGGTCCGCAGCCGGGCCGACCCGGCCGATCCGGCCGCCCAGCAGCACGGCGCACCGGTCCGCCAGCGGCAGCGCCAGATCGGCCCGCTGATCGACCAGCAGCAAGGTCAGCCCCTCGTCGCGCAGGCGGGACAAGGCGTCGAACAGCTCCGCCGTCACGGCCGGCGCCAGGCCCAGCGACGGCTCGTCCAGCAGCAGGAGCACCGGCCGGGCCAGCAGGCCGCGCGCGAGCGCCAGCATCTGCTGCTCGCCGCCGGACAGCAGGCCGGCGGGGCGGTCCAGCAAGGGGCGCAACCGGGGGAAGCGGTCCAGCATGGCGGCAGGATCGAAGGCGCCCCCGGCGCCCGGCGCCGTCATGGCGCCCAGCCGCATGTTGTCGCGCACCGAAAGCAGCGGGAACACCTGCCGCCCCTCTGGCACCAGCACCAGGCCCAGCCGCGCCATCGCATGCGCCGGCAGCGCCGCGGCGTCGCGCCCCCTGAAGCCCACGGCGCCGCGCACGGGGCGCAGCAGGCCGCTTACCGCGCGCATCAGCGTGGACTTGCCGGCGCCGTTCGGCCCGACCAGCGCCACCATCTCCCCCTGGCCGACCTGCAGCGACAGGTCCCGCAGCACCGGCACGCGGCCATACCCGGCCTGCAGGCCGGTGATGGTCAGCAGCGGCGCGCCGGCGGGCGTGACGGGGCGCGGGGCCCGCGCCTCGCCGCTGCCCAGGTAGGCGGCGCGCACCGCGGGGTCCGTCCGGACCTGCTCCGGCGGCCCCTCGGCGATCAACCGCCCGGCGTCCAGCACGAACAGGGTGTCGCAGGCGCCCATGACCAGGTCCATGTCATGCTCGACCAGCACGACCGCGATGCCGCTTGTTGCGATGGCGCGCAGGACCGGCGCCAGCCGCGCCGTGTCCGCGCTGTCCAGCCCGGCCGCCGGCTCGTCCAGCAGCAGCACCGCGGGCTGGGTCGCCAGCGCGCGGGCGATCTCCACCAGGCGGCGGTCCGGATGCGGCAGGCTGCCGGATGCGGCCAGGACGGGGCCGGTGTAGCCCGAGAACGCCAGCAGCGCCGCTGCGAGCGCCGGGTCGGCACGGCCCCGCCAGCGGCCGCGCAGCAGGCCGACGCGCACGCAGTCCAGCACGGTCATGTCGCCCGGCATCTGCGCGGTCTGGAACGTGCGGGCCGCGCGGCCGTCGACCTGCACGGCGCCCCGGTCCGGACGGACGAACCCGGTGATCCCGTTCAGCAGCGTCGTCTTGCCCGCGCCGTTCGGGCCGATGATGCCGGTGATGGCGCCGGGCCGGGCCTGCAGGCTGACGCCATCCACCGCGCGGACGCCGCCGAAGGCGATGCCCAGGTCGTTCACGCGCAAGCCGCCGGTGGCGGCCGGGCGCAGGAAGGCGGCCACGTCGCCGGCCGCCGGTGGACTGGCGCCGCGCCGCGACGGCAGCAGCCCGGCCAACCCGCGCGGCGCCAGCCACAGTACGACCAGCAGCCCGGCGCCGAAAACCAGCTGCCGATACTCCGCCAAACCCGACAGCAGCTCGGGCAGCAGCCCGACCAGGACGGCGCCGGCAAGCGGCCCGACCGTGCTGCCGGCGCCGCCGACCATCACGACCAGCAGGAACAGGATGGACTGCGAGAACGGGAACGACGACGGCGCAATGAACCCGGTCAGCCCGGCCTGCAGCCCGCCCGCGACACCCGCCGCGCCCGCCGCCAGCACGAACGCCGCCGCGCGCACCGGCACCGCACGGATGCCGACGCTGCGCGCCGCCGCCGGCGCCGTTGCCTGCGCCACCATCGCCAGGCCCAGCGGCGACCGGCGCAGCCACGCGAAGGCCGCCAGCCCGGCGGCGCAGCAGACGCACGCCAGCACCGCCGTGCCGTGCACGCCGAACGGCCCGGGGATGCCGGCGATGCCCGACGCGCCGCCGGTCACGCCGCGCCACTCGGTCACGGCGGATTCGACGATGAATCCGAAGGCGATCGTGACCATCGCCAGATACGGTCCGCTGACCCGCAACGCCGGCACGGCCAGCAGCGCCGCGACGGCCACGGTCAGCCCTGTCGCCGCCGGCCAGGCCAGCAGGAACGGCCAGCCCGCCCGCGTGGTCAGGACGCCCACGCCATAGGCCCCCAGCGCCAGAAACCCGCCCTGGCCCAACGAGACCTCGCCCGCCAGGCCCAGCAGCACGTTCAGCCCGGTGCAGGCCAGCGCCGACACCGCCACCAGGCCGATCAGGAAGGCATAGTAGCCCGGCAGCGCCAGTGCAGCCGCGCAGGCGAGGGCCAGCGCCACCAGGCTTGCGGCGAGCCTCATACCCGCGCAGCCCGCCGCACGGTGAACAACCCCTCCGGCGCCAGCGCCAGCGCGGCGATCACGAGGGAGAACGTCACGATCTGCGTGCTGCCGGAGCCGAGCAGCGTGGTGGCGCCCGCCTCCACCAGCCCATACAGCAGCCCGGCGGCCACGACGCCCCACGGCCGGGTCAACCCGCCCAGGATGGCGACGGCGAATGCCTTGATCCCGAACAACGTGCCCATGTCGTAGGCAACGTTGAACAAGGGCGCCACCAGCACGCCGGCCACCCCGGCCAGCGCCGCCGCCATCGCGTAGGTCGCGGCCACCAGCCTCGTCACGTCGATCCCCATCAGCCGCGCCGCGTCCGCGTTCTGCATCGCGGCGCGCAGCCGCAGCCCGAGCCCGGTCTGCGCCAGCCCAAGCTGCACCGCCGCCGCCAGCGCCAGCCCAAGGACGGGGATGACGAGCTGCAACGGGAAGATGCCGCCATCGCCGACGGCCCAGGGTTCGTCGGCCCACGCCGACGGCAGCGCCCGCGGCTCCTTGCCGAACACGGCCATGGCCACGTTGTCGGCCACGATGCCCAGGGCAACGCTGGCCATGAGCCAGGCGTTGGACCCGCGGCGCACGAAGGGCCGGATCGCCAGCCGCTCCACGATCAGCCCCCAGACGGCGCAGGCCGCAAGCGCCAGCAGGATGGCCAAAGGCATCGGCCAGCCGCCGCCGATGGCCGCCATGTGCGTCACGACGGCGCCCAGCATCAGGGAAGACCCCTGCGCGAAGTTCACGGTCCCCGACACCGCGAAGGTCAGCGTGAACCCGAGCGCGATCAGCCCGTACATGCTGCCCAGCCCCAGCCCCGAGACCAGGGCCGACAGCAGCATCAGCCGGTGACCGGCTCGATCACCTCGCCGTTGTAGCGGACCATCACGTAGTCCTTCTCGTTCAGCGCATCATGGTCGGTCGCGTTGAACGGGTGGTCGTAGGTCTTGATCAGGCCCTCGTGGCGGCCCAGCCCTTCCAGCGCGACCCGGACCGCCTCGCCGTCGGTGCTGCCCGCGGCCTGCATCGCCGCAGCCAGCAGCATCAGGGCGTCGTAGGCGTTGGCGACGCCCACGGGCGGCACGATGTCGCCCACGCCCTTGATGTCCGGGTATTTCGCCATCAGCGCCTTCGTCACCCGGTCCCCGACCGCGCCCTGCTTGCCGAAGAAACTGTAGGTCTGGATGAACTGCACGCGCCCGGCCCACGACCCCGCGAGCTCCGGGAAGCGTCCGCCGCTGATGCCCCAGTGCGAGACCACGGGCGCCGGCCAGGCGCTGCGCTGCATGGCCTTCACCACCTGCGCGCCCGGCGCGGCGTTGCCCACCAGGATGACGGCGTCCGCCCCGGCGGCGCGCAGGCGCTGCATCTGCGGCGCCATGTCGACGTCCTTGTCGTCGAACCGCTCGATCCCCGCCAAGGTCACGCCGGCGGCCTGTGCTGCGGCCGTCAGCCCGGCATTGTTGCTTTCGCCCCAGCCGTTGTTGACCAGCATCAAACCAGGCTTCTTGGCCCCCATCGGACCCGTGGCGTGCGCGATCAGCCGCTTGTCCACCAGCGCATCGACCGCCGACACGCGGAAGCAATAGTTCGGCACGGCGCCGTTCCGCGTGATGTTGGTGGCCGCCGCCCACACCCCCATGAACGGCATGCGCGCGGCGTTCACGATGGGCACGATCGCCTGGCTGACCGGGCTGTCGATGCCGCCGAACAGCGCGGCGACGCCCTCGCGGTCGATCAGCTCCCGCGCGGCGGTCTGCCCCTTGGCAGGGTTGCTCTCGTCATCGCGCCGGATCAGCTCCAGCGGGCGTCCGCCCACGCCGCCACGGGCGTTCACCTCGTCGATGGCGACCTGCAGGCCGCGGGTGATGCCCTCGCCGGACTTGGCGGACTGGCCGGACAAGGCAGCGACCAGGCCGAGCTTGATCGGCTCGGCCGCGTGGGCGCGGGCTGCGCGCGCGGCAAGGGCGGTGGCCGCAAGCACACCGGCCTGGCGGCGGGATAGGGATGCAGGCATGGCGAATGCTCCAGGTTCGAGGTTTTCATCGACGGCCGACCATCGGCCATAATGCAACCCCCGTGCAACCGGCCGCAGCGAAGAGTGCGGCGGTTTCAGCCGCCCTGCCGCGGCGTGGGTGGCGCTGGCGCCAGGCCCGCATCGGCGCAGGCGCTGGAACGGTCGCCGCCGAACAGGCCGTCGATGAACAGCCCCAGCTTGTCGAGCCCATCCGCATCCAGCCGGCCCCGAACCGCCCGGAACGGCCCGTCGACCAGCACCGGGACCGCGACGGCCGAACCCGATATCTGCGCCAGCGGGGAGAGCTTGAACGCCACCGTCTCCTGCGCGAAGTCGATCTGGCCGCGGCCGCTGAGCTGGAGCCAGGTCGTGTCGAGCGCGATGGTCTGCAGCCGGCCGACGCCCTTGCCGAAGGCCCCGATCAGGCCGAGGCACCGCAGCGCCGTCTCGCCCTGCGCCGGCACCTTGATGCCCAGCGCCTCCAGCGAGGCCGAGGTCAGCATGACGAAGGCCGCGTTCGTCATCCGGCCGCCGATCACCGTCGCCGATACCGGGCCCTCGAGCGAGGCCGCGATCTCATGCGGGGTCCGTCCGGCGCCGTGCAGCCTCGTGTCGATCTTGACGGCGCCCTGCATGGGTCCCGGCAGCCCCGCGTAGTGGGCGACCAGCGCCAGCGGGATCCCCGGCGCATGCATCTCGACATTGACCGCGGCCGCGTCCTGCGAGGCGTCCACGCCAAGCGATAGCTGCAACTGCCCCCCCGGCAACGACAGCGTGACCGGCGCCAGGTCCAGGCGCCCCTGCCTCAGCTGGACGGCGACGTGCACGTTCTTCCAGCTTTGACCCTGGAACGTCATCGCCGCGATCGCGGTCGACAGCTTGATCTCGGGGCCGCGCAGCAGCGCCCACGGCAGCGGCGCCATGGAGATCACCGGGCCGCTGCTGATGGCGCCCAGCGCGGGGGCGGCCGGCAGCGCCACGCCCAGCGCCGCCAGCAGGGCATCCAGGTCAAGCCGGGGCGACACGAGCCGGCCCTCCAGCGCGAAGCCGGCTGCCAGGCCGAACGTCCAGTCCCCATCGATCTCCCCCGCGTCGGAGATCAGTTTCGCGTCCTTGAACGCGATCGACGCCGCGTCGGCATGGACAGAAACCCGTCCGTCGAGACGGGCATTGGTAAGCGACGGAAGCCCGGGCGCGATGACCGGCCGAAAGGCCGCGAGCGCCGGCGTCTGCACCGCCACCTTGCCGTCGAAGCCGCCGAAGCGCAGGGCGTTCAGCGCCAGCTCGCCCTTGAAAGCCAGGGCGCCCTCGCCGGCCGGCTGCCCCATCCGCTTCGATCTGGTTGCGTGGACGGTCACGTCGACGGGCAGGCTGACGCGCCCGTCGGGGCGCTGCGGCACGGCGAAGCCGCCCGCGAGCGTGAAGGACTGGCCCGCGAACGAACCTTCTGCCGCGACGGTGGCGGTTCCCCCGGCATGCTGCAGGGACAGCTCGGTCTTGCCCAGCGCGAGCCCCTTCGCCCGTTCATGGAGGTCACCGCCGTCAAACCGCAGCGTCGTCGCGCCGATCACCGGCAGCTCGCCCAGTGCGGGTCCGTTCCGCAGGTGCGTGGACAACGTGACGTTGCGCAACGGCGGCAGCCGCATCTCGGGCAGAAGCGCGTTCAACTTCTCCAGCGCCCCGGCCTTGGCTTCGACCATCAGGTCGTACGTGCCGGCCACATCCAGCGTGCCGGTGGCCGTGGCCGCCGTGTCGAACGCCGTGGCGTGGATCGTCGTCGACCACAGCCCCGGGCTGGCGGCGACCGGTTGCGCGGTGGCGCGCAGGCTGACCGGCTGGTTGTCCGCGTAGACGAGGACCGCCGCGAGATCGAGCGGCCCGTCATCGGCCGGGTCATGCATATCCAGCGAGCGGATCCCCATGACCTTCGTCCGCGCCGGAAACCGCCATGTCACCATGCCGTTGCGGATGCTGACGGCGCGGATCCGCAGCGACAGCGACGCGGCCGGCCCCAAGGCCGCGGGGGCCGCGGGGGCAACGGGGGCAACGGGTGGCGCGGTGGCCGACGCGGCATTTGGCGCCAGCACCCAGTTGGGCTTGCCGCCCACCTGCTCGAACAGGATGTTCGGCCCGATCAGGGTCAGGCGGACGATCTCGATCTCGTGCCGGAACAGGGCGGGAAGCGAAAGCTGGGCTTCGATCCGTTCGGCCCTGGCGATGTCGGCGCGGGAGCCGCCGGGCACGTTGTCCAGGGCGACGTCGGTGACCTCGATCGTCGGCCATAACGAGCGGGAGATGCGGAGGGGGCCGTTCAAGCGCAAGGTCCGGCCCGTGGCGGCCTGCACGGCATCGATGATCCGGGGCTTGAAGTCGTTCGGGTCCAGCAACGCGATGCCGAGTCCCGCCGCTGAGATCAGCAGCAGGCACAAGACCCCGGCAATACCCAGCCCCCGTGCAAGTGTTTTCACCCTGCCGTCCTTTCACGAGCCAACCCACCCCGATCCTGGCGCCGCATTGTGGCGCTTATGAGCGGATGGGCCACCGCCGTGGGCGCGCGCCCGGACCCGGTCAGGGCTTGCCGCCGGCGCATGTCAGAAGTCCAGGTAGGCCGCACGCTCCAGGAAGCGCGTCGCGTGATCGAGGAACGCAACGCGGAACTCGGTGGCGATGATCGATAGCGCCCGGTCGCTGGAATGCACCACCGCCGTGCCCACGATCAGCGACGGCTCGAAGGCCCGCAGCACGACCCCTCGGCCAATGAAATCGCTGCCGCTGAAGGGATCGACGATGGCGACGCCCAGGCCCTCTGACACGAACGCGCAGGCGATCGTCGACAGCGGCGTCTCGATTATCTTGCCGCGACGCACGGACTGGAGCGCCAGCACGACCGGGTGCAGCCCGTAGGTGAACTTGCTCAGCAGGATCAGGTTCTCGTCGTGCAGGTCCTCTGCCACCACAACGCGCTTTTCGGCCAGGCGGTGGCCGACCGGCAGCGCCAGCACCGCCTGGTCGTCCAGCGCCGTGACCGTCAACCCATGTTGCTGGAACGGCACGGCGACCATGCCGATATCGAACTGCCCGGCCACCACCCGGTCCCGGATCACGGGTGAGGGCAACCCGTCGATGCTCATCCTCAGCCGGGGCCTGTCGCGGCTGAACCCGGCGGCGAAACGGGGAACGAAGCCGGCCGCCATGGCCGGCAACGTCGCCACGCGCAGGGTGCCGCCCTGGCCGCGGCGAAGATCGTCCGCGAAATCCCGGATACGCCCCAGCCCGATGAACGACCGATCGACCTCGGTCAGCAGCGCGTGCGCCTGGGCCGTCGGCGCCACCAGGTTGCCCCGGCGGTGGAACAGGGCGAAGCCCAGCTCCAATTCCAGGTCGCGGATCAGCCGGCTGACGGCTGGCTGCGTGACATGGATCATGTCGGCCGCCGTCGTCATCGCGCCGGTCCGCATCACCGCCCGGAATGCCTCGATCTGCCTGCTCTGGAGCATGTTTGAGAATAACATTGGAGCATTCTCGATCGCAAATTCGGAATTTGTTTTCCCTGCCGTGTCGCACCCAACTGGGTGGGCCGGGTTGACGGCATACACGGCATCCACACCATGGGGGGCTTGTCACCGCATGAGAAAGCTCGATGGACGGCGGCCTGCGGGGGGCATCGCTGCCCTGCTTCGGGACACGGCGTCCCCCAAGGCGGACGGATATGTGCTGATCGGGCAGTCCGACGCAGCGCTCGTTCAGCAATTCTACCTGTCGTTTTCGGCCGAACAGCGGCGCGACCGATTCCGTGTCGCGGCGACGGACGAGGCGATCAGGGGCCACTGCGTCGCCATCTGCTGGCCGGCCACGATCCTGGCCGCCTACCGCACGCCGTCGGGCCTGCAGGCGATCGTCGAGGCCCGGACCGCTTCGCTGTCATGGGACCGCGCGACCCTGATCATGGCATGTCCGGACCTGGCGGGCCGGGAGCATGTGCTGGCGCAGCTGCTGCAACTCGCGGTGTTTTCCGCGGGGCAGCGCGGCTGCAGCCATTTCAATCTCCGGCTCGACCCGCTGTCCTGGCTGGTGCTGCCCGTACTGGCAAATATGCCGGCCGGCGACGCTGGCGCAGAACTGGCCCGGATGATCCTTGCGGGACCGAAGCCGTCGCCGGCGCCGCAGGACAGGGATGCCGTCCTCGCGGTGATGTGATCGACCGGCGACGGGGATGGGCGGGGTCAGGCGGTGCGCGTGATGTAGGCCTTCATGCTCTCCACGTCGTGCTCGTGCAGCATGATGCGGTACTTCACCAGGTCGCGGATGCTGATGATCCCGGCCAGGCGGCCATCCTCCAGCACCGGAAGGTGCCGGAAATACCCGGCATCCATGATTTCCATCGCCTCGTCGACGGTGGTGCGTTTCGTGGCCGTCGTGACCGATCGCGTCATCAGGTCCTCGGCGCACAACCCGACCACCTTCGCGCCGTGCGTCGCCAGGGCCTTCACCACGTCGCGCTCGCTGACGATGCCCAAGACCCCTCCATGCTCGTCCAGCACCAGCACGGCCCCGATCCGCTTGGCGGCGATGATGTGGGCGATTTCCA
>JAYUCA010000471.1:0-3240 GCA_043740535.1 Rhodospirillales bacterium
CACCAACGTCATCCAGCCGATGGTCGGCGGGTCCGGCGCGCGGCCGGGGCGGGACGGCATCGACGGGGTGGACTTCGCGCTGAGCTCCCTGGCGAACACACCGACGGAAGTGCTGGAGAACGAGGCGGACCTCCTGGTGCGGCGGTATGATCTGGCGCCCGATTCCGGAGGCCCAGGCCGCTTCCGCGGCGGGCTCGCGTCACGGCTGGAGTTCGAGGTCTTTCAGGCCGACACGATCCTGACGGCGCGCGGCCAGGGGCGCGTCCGGTTTCAGCCCTGGGGACGCGATGGGGGCGCGGCGGGGCCGTGCGGGGAGGCGTGGCTGGCGTCCGGCACGGGGCCGGTGCAGAGCCTAGGCAAGGTGAACGTGCTGCGGATCGGGCCCGGCCAGGTCTTCGGTCTGCGAACGCCGGGCGGCGGGGGCATCGGCGATCCGTGGAGCCGGGAGGCTCGCCGGGTGCTTCAGGACGTCATCGAGGGCAAGGTCAGCCGTGATGCCGCGCGCAGGGAATACGGCGTGGTTATCCGCGACGCTGCCGTCGATGATGAACAGACAGCATCGTTGCGCGGCGGCGGACGGCCGCAGGTGCCGCGGAACCGGATCGCGGCCTGGCCTGCCGGCATGGATGCCGGGGCCGGGAGGGTCGCCTATGAGGCGGTGTTCACGACCGAGATCGCGGATTTCATCGTCGCCAAGCTGTTCGAGGTTCCCGCCGGCGCCCGCTACCATCTGAAGCAGACGATGTTCCGCCTGATCCGGGAGCGGGTTGCTCCGGTCACGGTGGAGGAGGTCGGCAGGCTTTGGGACCAGGTCCGCTCGGGCCGGGTGGAGGCGTGACGCGCAGACCCTGACAGGCCGGCGTCAGTCGATGCTTTCGGCCCCGCAGCGGGGCAAGGCGCCGTGCGACCAGAACGGCGCGCCGCCCGGGGGTGGCACGACTAGGCCCCACCAGCCATGCGCGCATTCCGAGCGGGCCGCCATCTCGTCCGCCAGGGAGAGCCCAGCGGCTGCGAAGGCCTGGTCCAATGCGGCGATCGCGCTCCGCAACTCGTGCTGCGCGTCGGCGCCGGGGGTGCGGGCGTCGGCGCAGAATGCGCGGATGAAGCGGGTGACGGGGGCGGCCAGGCCGGGGTAGGCATCCGGCGTCAAGTTCCAGGCCTGCATCCACTCGCCCGCGACCTTGCGGGCCGCGTCCTCCATCGGGAGCCCGGCAAGCTTCGCGGCGGTCGCGCGCATGTGGCGCATCAGCTCGGCCCGGGCGTGCATGCGGCGCGCCTCGAGCGCCGCCTGCTTCATGCGCTGGATGGCGCCGCGGGCCTCGTCCAGCATCTCGTCCACGGGGTGGGTCATCGCGGTCCGTCCAAGGTGGCGAGGGCGTCGATCATACGGTCGAACAGGGCGGATGCGTCCAGCGTCGCGGGGATGAAGGCGGTGGCGGGACGACGCCAGCGCCCGTTCCAGTCGATGGTCGTCCGCCCCCGCAGCTCGCCCCCGGTCTCGACGGCGACATGGCAGTCGCGGCCCGAAAACAGGTCCGGCCAGAGCAGCCAGGCGATGACGCAGGGGTCGTGCATGGGGTGGCCGTCGGTGCCGAGGCCGCCCGGGCGAGGGCGGGTGATCATGCCGGTGACGGCGCGGCCGGCAGGCGTGTCCAGGGCTGCGAGCCGGGCCATCTGGGCGGGGCCGGCGATGGCCTGGTGCGTCAAGTGCAGGCCGAGCATCGTCACGCGCAGCCCGGCGCCCAGAACGATGGCCGCGGCGTGCGGGTCCACCCAGATGTTGAACTCGGCCGCCGGCGTCATGTTGCCGAGGTTCATCGCGCCGCCCATGAGGACGAGCTCGCGAATGCGCGGCGCGATATCGGGCGCGAGGCGCAGGGCCATCGCGAGGTTGGTGAGCGGGCCGAGCGCGCAGAGCGTGATGGCACCGGGTGCGGCGGCGCGCAGGGTTTCGATGATGGCCTGCACCGCGTGGCCGGGGGCGGGTTCGGAGCGCAGTGGCGGCAGGCCGGCGCCGGCCAGGCCATCGGGGCCGCAGACGAACTCGGCCGTCTCCAGCGGGACCAGCAGCGGCTGGGACATGCCGGCATGGACCGGGGTGGCGGCACCGGCGAGGTCGCGGATGCGGAGGGCGTTGGCGGTGGTCTGTGCCACCCCCACGTTGCCGGCGACGGTGGTCACCATGCGGACGTCCAGCCGGTCCGGACAGGCCCAGGCGAGCAGCAGGGCAACCGCGTCGTCCTGGCCCGGATCGGTATCGATGATGATCGGGCGCGTCATGCCGGTTCCGTGGTCATGATCAGCCGGGCAAGATCGGCAGCGGTGAGGCCGCCGAGCGGCCGGTCGGTGACCTTGCGGCCGCTGCGAAGGATGGCGACGCGGTCGGCGACCGCGACCACGTCCGCCATGTTGTGGCTGATGAGCACGATGGTGCGGCCTTCGTCCTTGAGGCGGCGCACGAGGTCCAGCACCTGCGCCGTCTCCCTCACGCCCAGGGCGGCGGTCGGCTCGTCCATGATGATGACCTCGGCGTCCCAGCGCAGCGCACGGGCGATGGCGACGGCCTGGCGCTGACCGCCGGACAGGCCCTCCACCGGGCGCCGCATGTCGCGCAGGCCGGGCGAGAGGCGGGCGAGGTAGCCCTGCGCCTCGCGCCGCATGCGCGCCTTGTCGAGGATCGGCGGGAAGCGCCGGGTGAGCTCCGCGCCCATGAACACGTTTGCGGCGATGGACAGGCGCGGCGCGAGGGCGAGGTCCTGGTAGATGGTGGCGACGCCCTGGGCCAGCGCGTCGTGCGGGGAGCGGAAGCGCACCTCGGTGCCGCGCAGGGCGAGCGTGCCCTCGCTGGGCGGCTGAGCGCCGGACATGATGCGGATGAGGGTGGACTTGCCGGCGCCGTTGTCTCCGCAGATCGCCAGCACCTGGCCCTGCTCCACATCGAGGTCGATGCCGTGCAGCGCGCGTACGCCGCCATAGCTGCGGCCGACATTGCGCAGGGCGAAGATGGGGGAGGTCACGGTCCTCCCCTGGTCATGGACAGGCGCCCTGCCCCGGGCTCACTTCATGAACTGCTGCACGTTGCGCGCGTCGATCAGGACGGCGTCCATGAACAGGTAGGGTCCGGTGGTGATGCTGCTCGGCGGCTGCTTCTTCACGACGATCGCGTCGATGCTTTCGACCGCCTTCACGCCCATCTCCTCGAAGGGCACGCTGAAGGTCGCCGTGAACAGGCTGTCAGGG
>JAYUCA010000472.1:0-23558 GCA_043740535.1 Rhodospirillales bacterium
CCCCACGGCGCCATCCTGCGGCGGATCGTGCTGCCGCAGGCGCTGCGGGTGATCCTGCCGTCGATGACGACGCAGTATGTCGGCATCCTGAAGAACTCCAGCCTGGCGATCGCGATCGGGTATCCGGACCTGTTCTGGGCGGTATCGACGGCCATCAACGTGACGGGCCACGCGATCGAGGGCGTTGCGGCGCTGATGGCGGGCTACCTGGTGCTGACCTTGGGCATGTCGGGCGCGATGGGCCTTTGGTATGCGCGCATGCTGCGGCGGGGGGCGCGGTGAACGGCGCGGCCGCCGGGTCCGCGCGGTTGCGGGCGCTGGTGAGTTCGCCGGTCAACATCGCGGTCACGCTGGCCTGCCTGGTGCTGCTGGCCTGGGCGTTGCCGCCGCTGCTGCGCTGGGCGCTGATCGACGCCGCCTGGTCGGGCGGGCCGGAGGCGTGCCGCGCAGCGGCGGGCGCGTGCTGGCCCTATGTCGGCGCCAAGGCCGGGGTGTTCGTGTTCGGCTTCTACCCGGCCGCGGAGCGCTGGCGACCATTGCTGGCGCTGGGCGTGCTGCTGGCGCTGCTGGGCGGCAGCCTGGTTCCCCGGCTGTGGGGCTGGCGGCTGCTGCTGGCCTGGCCCGCCGCGCTGGCGCTGGTCGTGTGGGTCATGGGCGGCGGCCTCGGCCTGGCGCCGGTGCCGTCCGAGGCCTGGAGCGGCCTGCCGCTGACGGTGCTGCTGGCCAGCTTCGCGCTGGCGGTGGGGTTTCCCCTGGGCGTCCTGCTGGCGCTGGGCCGCACGTCGCGGCTGCCGTTCTTCCGGGTGGCGTGCACCGGGTTCATCGAGCTGCAGCGCGGCCTGCCGCTGGTGTCCATGCTGTTCATGGCGAGCGTGCTGGCGCCGCTGCTGGTGCCGGCCGGGGCGACGCCGGGCAAGCTGCTGCGCGCGGACGCCGCGTTCATGCTGGTCGCCGCGGCGTTCATCGCCGAGGTGATCCGCGGCGGGCTGCAGGCGGTGCCGCCCGGCCAGGCGGAAGCGGCGCAGGCGCTGGGCCTGGGGTATTGGCGGATCATGCAGAAGATCGTGCTGCCGCAATGCCTGCGGGTGTCGGTGCCGCCGCTGGTCGGCGTCGCGATCAGCTTCTTCAAGGACACCTCGCTGGTGACCGTCATCGGGCTGTCGGACCTGCTGGGCGCCGTCGGCGCCGCGTCCCGCGACCCGGCCTGGCTCGGGCACGACGTGGAGGGCTACGTGTTCGCCGCCGCCGTGTATTTCAGCTTCTGCTTCGCCGCGTCGCGCTACGCGGCCTGGCTCGAACGGCGGATGCGGCGGGGGCAGCTCGGGTCGCCGATACACGTAACAGCGGCGCCGCTTTCGCCGCATGCCATACAGGAGGTTCCCGCATGACCCATGTTTCGGCCCGGATGGGCCAGTTCCGGCCCTCGCCGACCATCGCGATGAGCGCCCTGGTGCGCAAGCTGAAGGCGGAGGGCCGCAGCATCATCGGGCTGGTGGGGGGCGAACCCGACTTCCCGACGCCGGACAACATCAAGGAAGCCGGGATCCGCGCCATCCAGACCAACAACACTCGCTACACCGACGTCGACGGCACCATCGCGCTGCGCACGGCGCTGTCGGCGAAGTTCAAGCGGGAGAACGGCCTGGATTACCCGCCCGACCAGATCGTGGCGACCAGCGGCACGAAGCCGCTGCTGCACGCCGCCCTGCTGGCGATGACCGATCCGGGCGACGAAGTCATCATCCCGGCCCCGCACTGGGTCAGCCACCCGGACATCGCGCGCATCGCCGGCGCCGTGCCCGTCGCGGTGCCCTGCCCGCCCGAGACCGGGTTCCGCCTGGCGCCCGAGGCGCTGGAGGCCGCGATCACGCCGCGCACCCGCGTGCTGATCCTGAACTCGCCGAACAACCCGACCGGGACGGCCTACCAGGCGGATGACCTGCAGGCGATCATCGACGTGCTGAAGCGGCGCCCGGGGATCTGGGTGCTGACGGACGAGATCTATGAGCATGTGCGGTTCGACGGCTGCGCGGTGCCCTCGATCGCCGCGGTCGATCCGTCGTTCGCAGACCGGGTGGTGACGGCCAACGGCTTCTCGAAGGGCTATGTCATGACTGGCTGGCGGCTGGGCTTCGCGGGCGGGCCGCCGGAGATCATGAAGGCGATCAAGCTGCTGATCGGCCAGTTGATGGGCTCGCCCAGCGCCATCTCCCAGGCCGCGGCGATCGAGGCGCTGACCGGCGACCAGAATTTTATTCATCAAAACGCGGCGATCTTCCAGGAGCGGCGGGACATCGCCCTGCAGGTGCTGCAGCAGACGCCCGGTTTGCGCTGCCACACGCCGGAAGGGGCGTTCTATCTGTTCGGGGACTGCTCGGGCGTGATCGGACGCCGGCTGCCGGATGGCAAGGTCATCGAGACGGACACGGACTTCGTGATGGGCGCGATCGAGCATGCCGGGGTGGCGCTGGTGCCAGGCTCGTCATTCGGCTTGTCGCCGTTCTTCCGCCTATCCTACTCGCTCGACACGGCGCAGCTGCGGATCGCGATGGACCGGCTGCGGCGCTTCTGCAACGAGCTTCAATGAGGGTTTTATGAGCCTGGCCTACGCGAGCACGCCGCCTGGGCTGGTGTCGCATCGGGACCTGTTCGAGGTGCCGCGCGACGTCGCCTATCTGAACAACGGCTCGTTCACCCCCCTCCCCCGCGCCGTGCGCGCCGCGGG
Source organism: Rhodospirillales bacterium (assembly GCA_043740535.1). GTDB lineage: Bacteria > Pseudomonadota > Alphaproteobacteria > Acetobacterales > Acetobacteraceae > JBBROS01. The sequence continues at coordinate 2,726 of JAYUCA010000472.1, forward strand.
CGAGGCCGGGGTCGCGGCGAAAAGCGCGCCGTGGCGGATCGACCGGGACGCGGATGCGGACCACCTGGAGGTGGTGCGGGCGTCGGCCGGGCGGTTCGTGGGCGCTGCGGCGCGGGACATCGCGGTCGTCAACGCGGCGGCGTACGGCATCGCCACCGCGGCGGCGAACCTCGATGTGGGACGCGCCACCCGCATCCTGATGATCGACGGGGAGTTCCCGTCGGCGGCGCTGGCCTGGGCGCGGCTGGCCGGCGAACGCGGCGCGACGCTGGACCTGGTTCCGCGCCCCGTCGACGGCGACTGGACCGCCGCCCTGCAGGAGCGCATCGCCGCCCCCGGCCTGCCGCCGGTCGGCGTCGCGGTGCTGACCCCCGTGGTGTGGACGGACGGCACGCTGATCGACCTGGATCAACTGGTCGGGCCGCTGCGGGCGCAGGGGGCGGCCATCGTGGTGGACGCGACGCAGGGCGCCGGCGTGCTGCCGCTGGACGTGGCCCGGCTCGGCGCCGACTACCTGATGTTCCCGACCTACAAATGGCTGCTGGGGCCGTACACGCTGGCGTTCCTGTACGTGGCGCCGCACCGGCAGGACGGGCGGCCCCTGGAGCAGCATGGCGCCGGCCGGGTCGGCGGCGCCGGTCCGTTCCACGGCACGCTGGGGCCGATGGCGCCGGGGGCCGCACGGTTCGACATGGGGCAGCGCACCAACCCGGTCGGGCTGCCGATGGCGCTGGCGGGGATGGAGCTGCTGCACGGCTGGGGGCGGGACGCCCTGGCCGCCCGGCTGCGCCAGACGACCGACGCGCTGGCGGAGCGGGCCGAGGCGGCCGGGCTGTCGGTCGTGCCACGCCCCCTGCGCAGCCCGCATCTGCTCGGGCTGCGCGTGCCGGCCGGGGTTTCGGCCGCGACGGTCGTCGCCAGTCTGGAGGCCTCGGGCGTCTATGTCGCCGAGCGTGGCGGGGTGATCCGCGTCAGCCCGCACATCTACAACGACGAGGGCGACGTCGCGCGCTTCGGCGCCGCGGTAGGGCGCGCGATGCAGGATTGACGCAGGGCGGCGTTGGCCTCGCCGGGCTGGTACTGAGTACTTTCCGATGCTGCCGCAGCCAATCTCGTCGTGCCACACCGTTGCGGCGGGGCGTGGCAGGCGTCGCGCTCTGCACCGGGGAGAATCCTGATGGCGCACGACGGCACGCAACGGCCATGAGCTATTCGACGCTGATGGTCAATCTGGCGCTCCGGCGCCCGAACACGGTGGTGCTGGGCGTGGCGCAGGAGATGGCGGCCCGGTTCCAGGCCGGCGTCGTGGGCGTCGCCGTCGGCCAGCCGATGCAGCTCGCCTACGGCGACGGCTATGTGTATCCGGACCTGATCGACCAGGACCGCCACCAGCTGGACACCGACATCGCCAACGCCGCGGCCGAGTTCCATGCCGCCTTTGCCGCGCACACGGGATACCTGGAATGGCGGGCGTCCGTCGTGCTGACCTCATTGTCCGGCTACATCGTCGCCGAGGCGCGCTGCGCGGACCTGCTGATCACCGGGGTGACGTCCAGCAGCCTGCTGGAAGACCCGCCGCAGCTGAGCACCGGAGAGCTTGTCATGCAGGCCGGGCGCCCTGTGCTGATCGTGCCCGGCGGCACGGCGCCGCCGGCGCTGACCCATGTCCTGGTCGGCTGGAAAGACACGCGGGAAACGCGGCGCGCAGCGGCCGACGCGCTGCCGATGCTCCGCAAGGCGGGCCGCGTGACGGTGGTGGAGATCGCCGCAGAAGCGGCGCTCGATGACACGCGAAGCCGCCTCGATGATGTGGCGGCGTGGCTCGGGCGGCACGGCATCGAGGCGGAGACCTTGGCGGCGCCGTCGACGGGCGACGATCCCGGCATGCTGCAGGTCATCGCCAGTGACCTCGGCGCGGACCTGGTCGTCGCCGGCGCGTATGGGCACAGCCGGGTGCGGGAATGGGTGCTGGGCGGCGTCACGCGCGACCTGCTGCTGCATTCCGGGCGATGCGCGCTGCTGTCGCACTGACCCCTCCCCACCGCCGTCATCGCGAGCCGCTTGGCGAAGCGATCCAGGGGCCGCGCGCACCGCTGCCGGCCCCTGGATCGCGACGCCGCAAGGGCGGCTCGCGATGACGGGTGATCATCCCTGGGGGCGATGTACCAGGGATCGAAAACCCTGGCTCTCGCCAAGCCTACGAATACCCCTCCGCTGCCGGCCTCTTCGCGTTCCACCAACCGATGCACAGGTCGGAACTTTGATCCCCTACGTGCGGATGGGGCGCCGCCAGGGCCAGGCGGCGGATGACGCTTCGCTTTTACGCCCTACGCGGTGGCTTGCTCTTGCTGGTTGGACGCTGCCAGGGCCAGGCGGGCCAGGGCCGGGAGCGAGGATACCCCGGTCTTCTTCATGATCGCGGCGCGGTGGTTCTCGACGGTGCGCTGGCTGATGCCCAGGTCGGCGGCGATGTTCTTGCTCGGATGGCCGTCCAGCACCATCGCCATGATCTCGCGCTGCCGGGCCGTCAGCCCGGCGATCTGCGCCGCCGCCTCGTCATGCCAGGCCGACAGCTTGCCGCTGTCCCGTCCCATCTCCAGCGCGCGCTCGATCCTGGCCAGCAGGTCTGCGCTGCCGATCGGCTTCTCCACGAAATCCGACGCGCCCGCCCGCATGGCCGCCACCGCCACCCGCACATCGCTCTGGCCCGTCATCATGATGGCCGGCAGCGCGTGCCCGGCGGCGCGCAGCGTGGCCAGCAGCGTCATGCCGTCCATCCCGGGCAGGCAGGCGTCGATCAGCAGGCACTGCCCGGGCGCCGGCCGATAGGCCGCCAGGAACGCCTCGCAGCTTTCATAGGCGACGCATTCCCGCCCGTCATCGGCCAGCAGGCCCGCGATGGCCTCGCGCACGCGGGCGTCGTCATCGACGACGAACACGACCGACGACGGCGCGGCCGCCGGGTCTGCCCCGTTATGGCGCCCCGCCGGGTGCTCGGGCAGAAGCCGATCGATCGCCTGGGTCAGTTCCGGCAGCTTGACCGGCTTGTTGAGCTTCAGACAGTCCTGCCCGGCGACGTCGTGCATCGTCGCGCTGGAGACGTCGCCGGTCAGGATGATGACCGGCAGGGCGGCCCCGAACCGCTCCCGCAGCCGGGCCGCGACCTCCAGGCCGTTCATGTCGTTCGGCAGGTTGTAGTCGGCGAGCACGAGGTCCGGCCGGATCGCCCCGCTGGCGACCAGATCCAGCGCCGTCACGCCGTCGGGCGCCTTCACCACGCGGTGGCCCAGGGCCGCAAGGAAATCGCCGAGCAGGTCGCACACCTCCGGATCGTCCTCGACGATCAATATCGACCCGGTGCGGCGGGGTTCGGCCGCCGTGATGGCGGCGGCGGGCGAAGCGGCGGGCGCCGTCATGGCCCGGGGCATCGGCACGTCGATGCTGAACACCGACCCGGCGCCGTGCCACGAACGCACCCGCACCGCATGCCCCAGAAGGTCAGCGAGCCGCTGCACGATCGACAGGCCAAGGCCCAGGCCGCGGCTGCGTTCGCGGGCCGCGTTGTCCACCTGGTGATACTCGTCGAACACCGAGCGCAGCTGGTCCGCAGGGATGCCGACCCCGGTGTCCCACACCTCGATGCGGACCAGCCCGTCGTGCCGGCGGCAGCCCAGCAGCATCTTGCCGCGCCTGGTGTACTTCACCGAGTTCGACAGCAGGTTGCGCAGGATCTGCTCCAGCAGGGCCGGGTCGCTGACGATCGGCAGGCCGCAGGCGACGTAGCGGAACGCCAGCCCCTTCCCGTCGGCATGCATGGCGAATTCGGCGGCCAGCCGGTCGAGCACGCTGGTGAGCGGGAAGGTCGCCATCGCCGGGGAAACCTCTCCAGCCTCGATCTGGTTGATGTCGAGCAACGTGTTCAGCATGTTGGTCATGGCGCCCAGCGTCTCGTCGAAGCGGGCGACCAGGGTTTGCGCGCGGGCGCCGTCGACGATCTTCGCCAGCAACCCCTGCAGCAGGGTCAGCGTCTGCAGCGGCTGGCGCAGATCGTGGCTGGCGGCCGCCAGGAAACGGGACTTCGCCGCGTTGGCCAGCTCCGCCGCCAGCGTGGCCTTCTCCAGCGCCTGCCTGCCCCGCTTGCGCTCGGTGATGTCGGTGAAGGTGATCACCACGCCGCCGACGCCATCGGCATAGGACCGATAGGGCAGGATGCGGCGGATGAACCACGCGCCGGCAGACGTCTCGATCTCGCGTTCCATGGGCTCGAGGGTCTTCAGCACGGACTGCGCGTCCGGCGGCAACTCCCCGTCCGTGGTCAACGAGCGCAGGTCGGCCAGGGGGCGGCCGACGTCGCCGGGGATGAGGTTGAACAACGACCGCGTCGCCGGGGTGAAGAAGCGGATGTTCAGGTGCATATCCAGGAAAAGGGTGGCGACGTCGGTGCTGAACAGCACGTTCTGCAGGTCGTCCGACGTGGTGCGCTGCTTTTCCAGCGTTTCCTGCAACTGGCTGTTCAGCGCCGTCAGCTCCTCGTTCAGCGACTGCAGCTCCTCCTTGGAGGTCAGCAGCTCCTCGTTGGTGGACTGGTATTCCTCGCTGACCGACATGGCCTCTTCGTTGATGGCCTTCTGGTCCTCGCTCGCCGCCTCGAGATCCCGGACAGCGCCCTGCAGCTCGGCCCGGGTGGTTTCCAGCTCGTGCTCCAGCTCGGACATCCGCTGGCGGGGCCTGGTGGGCCCGGCGGCGCCGTCCCGCCGTCTGGGCTGATCCACGAAGCAGACCAGCAGCAGGTCGTCGCCGCCACAGACGACCGGCTGGATGTCCAGGTCGAACGCGACCGTGACGCCGTCGTGGCGGATGCGGCCGCCGCTGGCCACGACCCTCGCGCGCTGTTCGATCGCCTGCTTGACGGTGGCGCGCAGCCGCGTGCGCATGCCGGGCCGCGCCATCGCCAGCAGGTCGAACGTCGGGTGGCCCGGGGCGACCCGCAGATAACGTTCGGTCGGGCCCATGGAATACAGGCAGTCGAACGTGTGGTTGATCATCACCGCGGCCGGCGCGAACCTTTCCAGCACCAGGCGGCGGCCCAGTTCGGCCATGGCGGCCTGGCGTGAGGGGGCCTGGCCGGGCAGCGGCGGCGCGGGCCCCCGGCCGCCTTCGATGGAGTCCCGCAGGAAGCTGAACTCGCCGGGCCGGCTGCGCCCGATATGCCGGTACAGCCGCTCTGCCCTGCCGATCGTCTCGAAGCGGCCGTTGGAATTGCCCGCCGTCTCCGAATTGCCCAGCAGCAGCAGCCCACCCTCCCGCAGCGCGAAGTGGAACAGCGCGACGACCTTCGCCTGCGCCTCGGGCAGCAGGTAGATCAGCAGGTTGCGGCAGGAGACGAAGTCGAGCCGGGAGAACGGCGGATCGGCCAGCACGTCCTGCACGGTGAACACGACGGCGGCGCGCAGCTCGGCCGACACGCGATAGCTGTGCGCGTCGTGCGAGAAGAAGCGCTTCAGCCGGGCGGCCGACACCTCGGCTTCGATCGTCGAGGGGTACGCCCCCTCACGCGCCCGGGTGATGGCTTCGGAATCCACGTCGGAGGCGAAGACCTGGAGCCTGACGGTGCTGCCCGCCGCGGCGATCTGTTCCAGGAAGATCATCGCGAGGGAATACGTCTCCTCGCCCGTGCTGCACCCGGCGACCCATATCCGCAGCGGCTGGCCGCTGGGGTGGTTCCGCACGACGCCGGGCAGGATCTCGTTGGCCAGGTATTCGAAGATCTTGGGGTCACGGAAGAAGCTCGTGACGTTGATCAACATGGCCGCTGCGAGTTTATCGACCTCCTCCGGGTTGGTCTTCAGCAGATCCAGATAGCGGTCCATGCCGTCCGCCTCGATGGACGACATCGCCATGCGGCGCACGATCCGGCGCTCTATCGTGCCCCGCTTGTAAAGGCTGAAGTCATGCACCGTCCTGGTGCGGAGCAACTCGACGATGTCGGGCAGCCAATCCTTCGGCGCGTCGCTCGGCGGTTCGTCGTCGACGGCCGGCCCGGCGAGCGCCATCCGGCGCTGGAACCGCTGCAGCGCCGCGGGCATGGCCGCCACAGGAAGCACGAGGTCGACGGCGCCGGTGTGTATGGCGCTGCGCGGCATGCCGTCATAGGCGGCGCTGGACGGGTCTTCCGCGATCACGAGGCCACCCGCCTCGGCGATGGATTTCAGCCCGAGGCTGCCGTCGGCGCCCGTGCCCGACAGCACGACGCAGGCCGCCCGGTCGCCATACGCCTTCGCCAGGGCGTGCAGCAGGAAGTCGAAGGGCAGGCGCTTCCCGTGCGGCGCGTTGGGCAGACAGACTTGCAGCTTGCCGCCCGCCACCGACAGGTATTTGCCGGGCGGGATGACGTAGCAGCTGCCGGGTCGCACCTGCATGCCGTCCACCGCTTCGTGCACGTGCATCGCGGTGTGGCCGGCCAGCAGGCTTGCCATCAGGCTTTTGTGCACGGGGTCCAGGTGCTGGATCAGGATGAAGGCCATGCGCACGCCGGCCGGGACCGCATGCAGGAATTTTATGCATGCCTCCAGTCCGCCGGCCGAAGCGCCGATCCCGACCACGGTGAATGCGTCCAAGGGGACAGCCACGGGTTCATCCACCGGGGCCGCTGCCTCCGCAGACGGCTGCGACGCGGCCTGCGGGCCGGCCGGGGGCCGCTTCACCGCATTAGCCTGTGGCCGGCGGCGTTGCGGCATGAAGGGTCTTTCGCGGGGGTGCCAACCGATGCACGTGTCTGTCGTCGATACCACGCACGCCAGGCAGGTGCGACCCGCAATTCCGGAATCGTCTCCCGGCGGAGCGGCCGCCGACGTTCGGCCCTGAGTATTTTCCACATCTCACGGTCGATCGGGTTTTCCACTACCGTGACCGGGTATGGAAAATCTTTTTGCCAAGCTTTGTCATCCCGCCCCCGAGTTCGGGCTCGGTCGCCTCGATGCCTGCCCGATGAACCAACGCGGGCGCTCCCCAGGCGTTCCCACGCCCGGTCGCGGCGATGCGCCAGATCGTTGCCGCCGATGATTCCATTACGGATCCTGCTGATCGAAGACGACGGGCTGATCGGCCTGATGCTGGGCGAACTACTGCAGGAACTGGGCCACGCGATCTGCGGGATCGCGACCACCGAAGCCGACGCGGTCGCCGCCGCGGCACGGTGCCGGCCTGACCTGATGATCGTGCACGCGCGGCTGGCCGCCGGCAGCGGCATCTCGGCGGTCGCAACCATCCTGCGCAACGGCCATGTCGCGCACCTGTTCACCAGCGGCAGCTCGACGAACGCCTATGCGCCGGGCGCGGTCGTGCTGCGAAAGCCGTTCCGCGAAACCGAGCTTGTCCGGGCAATGGACAGGGCGGTGGCGGTGAAGGCCGCCTGAACGGCGGACGCCGCCCGCCAGCGAACAGCCGGCCCCGCCGGCGTTGATCCCACTTCGTGCTCTGTTCAGGCCGGCCCGTCGAACCCGGCCCGGCGAAGCGCCGCCAACACTCTTGCGTGATCGTCGGGCCGATACCACGGCATGCGGGCGCGGGAGAAGTCGTCGAAGGGCGCTGGCGAAAGCCGCATCGCCGCGTTCATGGCCGCCCGGGCCTCCGTCAGGCGTCCGGCCTCGGAGAGCACCATCGCCAGCAGGCGGGGGCCGAAGGAGAATCCGGGCCAGCGGCGCATGATGGCCCGCGCCATGTCCTCGGCCTGGACATGATGGCGGGCGAAGTAGTGCCCGAGGCCGATATGCGCGTGCCGGATGCGCAGCCGCGGGTCGCGCGGGCTGAGCCGGAGCGACATGGCCAGCGCCTCCAGCCCCTCCAGCGGCCGGCCGTTGAACACCAGCGTCGCGCCGGCGGTGCCGTGCGCAGTGGCGTCGCTCGGGTTCAGCGCCAGCGCGCGGCCGGTCGCCTCCAGCGCGCCCACGTGGTCGCCGCGCACCATGCGCGCCACGCCCAGCACGCTGTGGGCGCCGGAATCGCGCTCGTCCAGCAGGACGGCCTGCAGCGCCAGCTGCTCGCCCCGCGCCTGCCAGTCCTCTGGCGCGCGCGGCATGTAGCCGGAGCCGTCGTGGATGTGGACGAGCGCCAACCCGTAATAACCAGGTGCGAAGCGGTCATCCAGCTCGATCGCGCGTTCGAACCAGGCCTGCGCCTGCTCGCTTTCCGGCAGCTCGAAGCGCGAGTAGTGCCAGACGCCGCGCTGGTAGGCGGCCCATGCGTCGATGTTCCCGGGGCGTTTGCGCATGGAGCGGGTCTGCTCCGCCTCGTACAGCGCAGGCCGGACGGCGGCGACGATGTGGGCGGTGATCTCGTCCTGGACGGCGAAGATGTCGGCAAGGTCGCGTTCGAGGCGTGCGGCGACCAGGTGGCTGTTGGTGTCCGCATCGATCAGCTGGGCCGTCACCCGCACGCGGGCGCCGGCCTTGCGGACGCTGCCGACCAGCACGTAGCGGACGGCGAACTGGCGGGCCACCCCGGCGATGTCAACGGCGGCCCCCTTCAGGGTGAACGCGGAATGCCGGGCGATGACCGTCAACCAGCGGTTGCGGGACAGGTCGGCGATGATGTCCTCGGTGATCCCGTCGGCGAAATGCTCCTGCTCGGCGTCGGCGCTCAGGTTGACGAAGGGCATGACGACCAGGCTCGGCATCTCGGCCCGCGTCGCCCCGGCGGGGTCGGCGGGCATGGTGGCGGCGCCCGCGGGCCGCGCGACCGCGACGAAGCGGTAGCCGCGGCCGGTCACGGTGCGGATGTAGCGCTGCTCGTTCGGCAGTTCGCGCAGCGCCTTGCGCAGCGCCGAGATATTGACGGTCAGGTTGTTCTCGCCCACGGCGCTGTCGGGCCAGACCCGGCCGATCAGTTCGCTTTTGGTCATGATGCGGTCGTGGTTCTCGACGAGCGCCAGCAGCAGGTCGAAGGCGCGGGCGCCGAGCGCGACCGGCTTGCCGTCCTCGCGCAGGTCGCGATGGGCGGCGTCGAGGCGGAAGGGGCCGAAGGCGTAGGTGGGAAGCGTCAAGTGATGCGATCGCGTCTAGGATGATTAGCAACTTTAGGAAAGAACGGCGGGCTTGGCCAGAGATCCTTTGCAGAACGGCGTTCCGGCGCGCCGCCCCGCCGGGGCAGCGCAACCGTCGTGCCGATGCGCCGCTTATTCGGCGGCGGCGAGCTGCACGGGCGCACGCGGCGGCGGCGCGTGCAGGCCCAGGCGCAGCAGCAGCGTCGTGGCGTAGTAGATCGACTTGAACGCCAGCACCGGCAGCACCGCGGACCAGGTGCCGCGCAGGTTGCCGGCCAGCAGGCTGACAAGCCCGTCGCGCATGCGGAACATGTTGCGCGGCGCCATGAACAGCAGGCGCAGCGCCGGGGTGTTGATGCGGTAGATCAGCCAGCCGATGCGCGACATCGCGTGGCGCATGTCCTTCTCCATGCGGGCCGCCATCGCGCGGCCGCGCACCGGGTCCGCCAGCCACGCCTCGGCCACGCCGGCCCCCTGCTCGCCCGACGTCATCGCCAGCAGCACGCCGCTGCTGAACACGGGGTCGAGGAAAGCGAAGGCGTCGCCGAGCATCAGATAGCCCTCGCCAAAGCTGGTAGCGCAGCTATAGGAATAGTTACCTGTGCCGGTCACGTCGGACACCCGGGTCGCGTTGCGCATGCGCGCGCTGACGGTCGGGCTGGCGGCGATGCGGTCATGCAGCAGGTCCGCAGGCGTGCCGCGCCGGTCCTTGAAGGCCTCGGGATTGCCGACGAAGCCCACGCTCATCACGCCGTCCGGCAGCGGGATCATCCAGAACCAGCCGTCCTCGGCCAGGTGCACGCTGATGTAGCCCTCGCGGTCGCCGGTGCGGAACTCGGCGCCGGTGAAGTGGGCGAACACGGCCGCGGTGTTGTTGCGCTTGTTCGACGTCTTGGTGCCGAGCTTGGCAGCCAGGAAGGTGTCGCGGCCGGAGGCGTCCAGCACGAAGCGCGGGGCGAAGTGCAGCGCCTCGCCGTCAGGCCCGGCCGCCGTAACCCGCGCGCGCTGGCCCGGCGGCGCGAACTCGACGGCGGTCACCCTTGTTTCCTGCATCGTGCGGGCGCCGCGCGCCTCGGCGGCCTCGAACAGGATCTGGTCGAAATCCGAGCGGCGGACCTGCCAGGCGGACGTGAACCGCTGGTCCAGCCCCTGCGCGAACGAGAACTGCACCTCCTTGCCGGTGTTGTCGGCGACGAACTCCGCGCCTGGCTTGTGCACGCCGATGGCGTCGATGCGGCCGCGCAGGCCGAGCCGGTCGAGGATCTGGGCATTCAGCGGCAGCAGGCTCTCGCCGATATGGAACCGGGGGTGCCGCTCCTTTTCGAGCACCAGCACGTCATGGCCCTTCTCGGCCAGCAGGGCGGCGGCGGTGCTGCCGGCCGGGCCGCCGCCGATGACGAGGATGTCGCAGTTCTGGACCAGGTCGCTCAAGCCATGCCTCCGTTGATCGAGATTGCCTGTCCGGTGATATAGCCGGATCGGCGGGAAACCAGGAAGCCCACGAGATCGGCGACCTCGTCCGGCGTGCCGGCGCGGCGCATCGGCACGATCTCGGCGATGCGCGCCGGGTCCAGCACGGCATCGACGGCGGGCGAGGCGATGATGCCGGGGGCCACGGCGTTGACGGTGATGCCGCGCGTGGCGACCTCGCGCGCCAGCGACTTCACCGCGCCGATCAGCCCGGCCTTCGCGGCGGCATAGCTGACCTGGCCGCGGTTGCCCATCAGGGCCGACACCGACGACAACGCGACGATGCGGCCCCAGCGGGTCGCCATCATCGGCAGCAGCAGCGGGCGCACCACGGCGAAGAAGCCGTTCAGCGACACGTCGATCGGGTGCGCCCATTGCTGCCGCGTCATGCCGGCCATCGGCACGTCGTCATGCGCGCCGGCGTTGTGGACGACGATCTGCGGCACGCCGGCGGCGATCAGCGCCTGCATGGCGGCCTCGGTCGCGTCCATGTCGGTGATGTCGCAGCAGAAGGCCTCGGCCGCGCCGCCCGCGGCGCGGATCTCATCCGCCAGCGCCGCGGCCCGGTCCAGGCTGGCGTTCGCATGCACCATGACGTGCAGGCCGTCGGCCGCCAGGCGGCGGCAGATCGCGGCGCCCAGCGGGCTGGCGCCGCCGGTGACGAGGGCTTTCATCGGCGGGCCCGGCCGAACCACGTCATCCCGAGGTCTTGCTTGACCCGGGGATCTCGCACTGCTGTCCGGTTCCCGCTACCGAGCGTTTCCAGGCCATCGCCGGACTCGATCCGATGATCCACGCGATCAAGCAGCACGGGATTTCGGGCGTTTAAGGCATCAATACCAGCGATATTGAACATTGACCGGTCCGCATCGTCACTCCGAGCTCTTGCGAAGCAGTCCGGGGCGGCCGGACCTGACCTATCGATCCTGGATCGCTTCGCAAGGGCTCGCGATGACGAGTCACTATTGAATGCCGATGGTACAACTTCACCTGGCGGTGCTTGCGGAGCCGCGTAGATGGCCGGGTCAAGCGCCGCCATGACGAAATCTATTGTTGTTGAGGATAGCTTCGACGCCATCCCGACACAAAGCCCCCCGCTCATGGAGCAACTGCCGCCGGCAGGGCGATGCTGGCGCGGGCGGTGACCAGCGCGCGGCCGTCTGCCGCCGTCACGTGCAAGGCATACAGCATCCCGTTCGCCTCCTGCCGCTCCAGCCGCGCCTCCACCGTCAAGGCGCCGAAGCCCGCATCGTCCAGACGATCGGCATGCAACGCAACCTCGCGCAGCCGGGCCACGTAGCCGGCCCGCTGCGCCACCCCGCCGGCCAGCAGCGCGCCGTGTAGGGCGGCGGCCTGCAACGCGTACTCCACGCCGCAGATCGCCGGGAGCCTGCCGGCGCGGCGCAGCGGGTTGCCTGCTGCCAGATGGGATCGGCTGGCGCAGCGTATCCCGCCCGCGTCCCAGCGCAGCACGCTGTCCAGCAGCACCATGGCGCCGGCGTGCGGGATCAGGGCAGCAAGGTCCCTGCCCTGGATCATGGCGTGAACCCGACCGTCAGGCAGCCATCCATGTACGGCAGCAGATGCTCCCCCGCCTGCATTCGCGCCAGCAGCGTCAGCAGCGGCAACGCGCGGGCGGCGGGGCTGGAGCGCATCAGCGCATCGAAGGCGCCCGCCGCCGGCTCCGAATCGGGCGCGTCCGTGCCGTATTCGATCCGCAGCCGCGGGCGGCCCTGCTGCGGCGGCGCCAGAACCAAACCGGCCCCGAAGGCCTCCCCGGTGGGGCGAAGCTGATGCAGCGGCGGCGGCAGCGGATGGTCGTAGCAGCACAGCAGCACCGGCTGGCCGTCCGTCGCGACGTCCGCCATCGCCTTCAGCAGCGACGCGGCCCAGGTCCAGTCATGCGCGCCCAGGCAGGTCGCGGGCTGCCGGCTGCCCATCGCGATCGACCAGTAGCCCGCGGCGGCGTTGTGCACGGAGTTGTGGAATTGCGTGGGCGAGACCACCCGCTCGTGCGGCCCGGCCCGGGCCAGGCCATCGAGGATGCTGCCCACCACCAGCCCGTCGCCGTTGCTGCTGCCGAACACGCTGCGCAGCGCGGCGGGATCGAGGCCGGAGGCCGCCGCCGCCTCGTGCGCCACCGCCAGCGCCAGCCGCACGACCGGGCCGGCCCGGCGCCGCTCGGTGGCGGGCAGGATCAGCGGCGGCGGCGGCGGGGACGGGCGTGGCTCATAGGGCGCCTCTCCGGCCAGCATGGCGCGGCTGGCGGCCCAGCCCTCCAGCCCTGGTCCCCAGATCGCGACGCCCAGGATGCCGGCCTCGATGGCGGTCAATGCGCGGCGCCGAAAATCAGGCTGCAGTTGATGCCGCCGAAGCCGAAGGCGTTGCTCATCACGCGGCGCAACGGGCGGCGCTCCATGCCGACCGCCACCCGGGCGCGGAACGACGGGTCGGGCGCGTCGATGCCCAGGCAGCCTGGGATGACGCCTTCGGCCATGCACTCCCGGGCGATCAGCGCCTCCAGGATGCCGCAGGCCCCCAGGGTATGACCGGTCCAGCCCTTCGTGCTGCTGCAAGGCGCGGTGTCGCCGAAGACGGCATGCACGGCCTGGTCCTCCATCGCGTCGTTGGCGCGGGTGCCGGTGCCGTGCAGGTTGATCCAGTCGATCCCCTCGGGCCCCAACCCGGCGGCGGCCAGCGCCTGGCGCATCGCCGCGATGGCGCCGGCGCCCTCGGGGTGCGGCGAGGACATGTGATAGCCGTCGCTGCTGGCGCCGGCGCCCAGCAGCGCGATGCCGTCGCCGTCGCGCTCCAGCAGCGCGAAGCCGGCGGCCTCGCCGATCGAGATGCCGGTGCGGGCACCGTCGCACGGGCGGCACGGGGTGGGGGAGATCAGCTCCAGCGCCGCGAAGCCGTGCAGGGTCATGCGGCACAGGCTGTCCGCGCCGCCGACGACGGCCGCATCGACGATCCCTGCGGCAATGAGCTGGGCGGCGTCCATGAAGCAGCGGGCGCTGCTGGCGCAGGCGGTGGAGACGACGAAGGCCGGGCCGCGCAGCGCCAGGGCGTCGCGGACGAAGGCGGCGACGGAATAGAGGTCCTGCGTGTGGGCGTAGTCGAAACCGGTGGGCAGCGGCCCCTCCCCGACCCGGCTGCGATAGGCGTCCTCGGCGGCGGTGATGCCGCTGGTGCTGGTGCCGAGCACGACGGCGATGCGGCCGGGGCCGTGGCGCGCGCTGGCGGCCGCGACGTGGTCCATGAATCCGTCGGCGCGCAGCGCCATGTCCGCCAGGCGGTTGTTGCGGCAGTCATAGTGGGCAAGCAGCCCCGGCAGCGCGTGGTCCTCGATCCCGTCGACGCGGCCGATCCAGCCGCCGGTCGACGGGTCGAAATCGTTCGGCCGCAGCCCGCCCTGCTGGTTCAGCAGGGCGGCGCGGTGGGCGGCGGCGCCCTGGCCCAGGGCGCTGACGGCGGTGCAGGCGGTCAGGATCAGCGGCATCGGTCTCTTTCGTCGTTGCGCCGGCCTGCGAACAGGAAGGCGAAGGCCATCGCCAGCAGCGCGCCCGTCGCCACCGTGATGCCAATGTCGCGCAGAAGCGGCGTCTGACAAGCCGCCAGCAGCCCGAATGTCAGCAGCGTCATGATGTTGCAGGTAACGAGGGTGCGCAGCGTCCGCGCCCGCTCCTCGGAGTCCAGCAGGCGGCGGGCGAAGAACAGCGCGTAGTCCAGCCCGACGCCGGCGACAAGCTGCAACGCGACCAGGTGGATCAACGACAGCCGGATGCCGGCGGCGGTCAGCAGCGCCACGGTCACCAGCAGCGCGGCGGCGACGGCGCCGAGCACGCGCGCGGCCCGGGCTGGGTCACGCAGGCCAGCCAGCAGAAGCAGCAGCACGGCGGCGGCGCTGGCGGCCAGCCACCAGCCGGCCTGCGCTGTGTAGGCGGACAGGATGCCGCCCAGCTCCGCACGGACGTCCACGTACAGCACGTCCGGCCGTTGCACCGCGGCGGCGATGCGGGGGCCGTCCTGCACGCCCTGCAGCAGGATGGGGCCGATCCAATCGGGGCCGCGGCGCAGCAGCAGCGGCGCGAGGCGTGCGCCGACCAGCGTGCCGGCGAGGTCTTCAAGGCGGATCGGCGGGGCGCCGCGGGCGGCCACGACCGCGTCCCTGAAGGGCTGGAAGGCGTCGGCGCGGAACGGCAGGCCGGCCTGGGCGGCCGCCAGCGTGGCGGCGAGCGTGGCGGCGCCGGGCAAGCCTGCCAGGCGGGCGGCTTGGGTCGCGGCGCTGGGCAGCAGGCGGGCGGCGAACTCCGCGCCGTGCAGCGCGCCGCCGGATTGCAGGCGGTCCAGGGCGGGCATGAGCTGCTCCTGCGCCTGCAGCACGGCCTCGGCCGATGGCCCGCGCACCAGCAGGAACTGCCCGGCCTCCGGCGCGCCAAGCTGCGCCCGCAGCGCGCGGTCCAGCACGCGGGAGGCTTCGGGGACGGGGCTCAGCGCCTGGAGGTCGGCCTGCCAGGCGATGCCGTGCGTGGCCAGGAACGCGGCGGCGAGCAGCACAGGCGCCGCGGCCCAGCGGCGATGCCGGCGGATGCCCTCGACGCGGCCGAGCCATGCCGGGTCGCCGGCCGCAACGGGGGCCAGGTGGGCGGCGACGATCAGGCGGGGCAGCACGGTCCAGGTCAGCAGCGCGCATGCGGCAAGGCCGGCAGAGGCGAAGACGCCCAGCTGCACCAGGCCCGGGAAGCCCGACGCCTCCATCGCAACAAGGCCCAGCAGCGCGGACAGGACCGCGAGGATGAACGCGCGGCCGATGCGCGCCCTGGTGTCGCCGGCGGGCTCGCCTTGCTTGCGGTGGCCGATCATCAACACGGGATAGTCGACGGAAACGCCCAGCATCGTCGCCCCGAACCCCAGCGCCACGCCGTGCACCATGCCGAACACAGCCTGCACCGCCAGCGCCGCGACGGCGACGCTGAGCACGACCGGGGCGGCGATCGCGGCCAGCACGAGGGGGGAGCGGAAGCGCCACCACAGCAGGCCAGCGACCAGCACGGAGGACAGAATGGAGATGCGCTCGACATCGGCCCGGATGGACCGGGCGGCGTCGCGGGCGAACACGGCGGGACCGGCGGCGATCAGCCGGGCCGGACCGGGGCCGGCGGCCTGGAAGGCGGCGTCGATGGCATGCAGGGCCGCGTCCTGCGCGGGCACGTCCATGCCGCCCGCCCTGGTGCGGGCCAGCAGCAGGGCGCGGCTGCCGTCGGGGGCGAACCATGCGCCGTCGATGGACCGCACGGATGCTGCGCCGGCCCAGGCGCGCAGCAGGCTGAAGAACGCGCCGGTGGGGTCGGCCAGGCCGTACTGGACGGCCAGCGGCGCCGCGGAGGAACGCAGCTGCCGCAGCAGGGCCTCGAGGCTGCCGCGCAGGGCCGCTTCGGTGAAGGCGTCCGCGGTCGTGGCCGGGCTGAGGGCGTAGCGGTGCTGGAACAGGAACGCCTGGTCGGCGGCCGGCGGCTGGCCCCCGGCGACAAGCTGGAACAGGCCGCTGGCGGGCAGGCTGGCAGCCATCGCCGTGGCGATGCGGGCAAGGTCCGGTGGCGGCGCGCCCTCGATGCCGATCAGGATGACCCCGGTGGCGGCGCCCGAGCGGGCCTCATCGAGGATCATGCGCGACGCCTCGGTGCGGCCGGCGGGCAGGAACTCGGCCATGTCGGTGCGGATGTCGATGCGGGCCAGGACGATGAGCAGGATGAGCACGGCGGCCGCGAGGGCCGCCAGGACGGGGATGGCGCGGGTCAACGCGGGGTGATCGCCATCACCTGCGTGTCGCCGTTGGCCTGGGTCGTCGCGATCTCGTCGATCCGGTCGTCGCGGCCTTGCAGCCGCACGGACCTCAGCAGCCGGGCGGCGGCGGGGTCACGCGGAACCAGGTCGAGCGTCCAGGCGGACATCGAACCCGCGATCGTGACGGTGAAGGCGCGTTGCAGGGCCGGCGCGTCGCCCGCGAGGGGGCCGCGGAGGGCGTCGATCAGCACGCGCAGTTCCGGCGCGCGGCCCAGCTCGATGACCCGGGGGGCGTCGTTGGCCTGGGTCAGCACGATGCGGTCGCCGTCGATCTCCAGCCGCTCCTGTTGCGGCCAGGTCGTCAGCTTCTCCAGGCGGCCCTTTGCGTATGACAGGGCGCCGGCGCTCAGCAGCGGCGCGTCCAGGGCTGCGAAGCGGCGTTCTTCCTTGAAGCTGTCGTGGCGTTCCGGGACGGCGGCCATCCTGGCCATCAGCTGGTCCAGGGTCAGGCCCTCAGCCTTGGCCGGACGCCAGCACGGCAGGCACAGCGGCATCGCCAGGGCGAGGCGCCGCCGGGTCAGGGTCGGCATCGTGTGTCTCCCAGAAGGGGAAGAAGTTGAACCACTGGTAGGGATAGGCGCGGCAGACGGTGCCCAGCGCTGCGGCGTAGCGGGCCATCACGTCGTGCAGGTCGGCCGCCCGGCTGGCCCGGCGCAGAACGACGCGGTCGAGGAACGGCCGGAACTCGACGCTGTAGCGGCCGGGGCCGGTGCGCACGGCGTGAAACAGCACCACCGGGGCGGCCAGCGTGTTGGCCAGCACGAAGGGGCCGGACGGGAACGACGCCATCTGGCCCAGGAACGGCACCGGCACCATGCGGTGCCCGGACGGCGCGCGGTCCGCCAGGATGCCGACGATCTCGCCACGCTCCACGCATTCGCGGGCGCGGATCATGCTGGCGGTGTCGCCGATCTCCAGCACGTGGTCGTGGATGCCAGGCGCAAGACGGTCCAGCAGCCGGGTCAGCGCGCCCTGGTTGCGGCGGTACATCAGCGCCCACACCGGAACCGGGGCGTGCCGGGCGACGGCGCGCAGCACCTCGAAACTGCCCAGATGCGCGCCCAGCAGGATGCAGCCCCGGCCCCGGCCCAGCACCGCGAGCACCTCGTCGATGCCCTTCATGCGGATCTGGAACCGGTCGTGCCGCCCGGCCAGCAGCATGACCCGGTCCAGCACGGCGCTGCCGAAGCTGTGGAAATGCCGCGCCACGTCGATCAGCCGCGCGTCCCGCCCCAGCACCCGGCGCAGGTAGTCGCGGGAGGCGCGGCGGGCGGCGGCCGATGTCAACAGGAACCAGGCCGTCGCTGGCCACACCAGCAGCGGCGCCGCGAGGCGCCCGCCATGGAGCGCCAGGAACAGCGCGGCGCGGGTGACCCATGCGCCCCCACGCTCCTGCTGCGCGCTCCAGCTCATCCGGCCCTGGCCAGGTCGATCGTGCCGGTCAGCACCGTGTCCGCGCCGACGGCGCAGGCGAAGCGGCCCTCGGCGCAGCTGACCTGCACGTCGTCGCCGGGGCGGACCGGGCGGATGAAGCGCACGGCGGGGAAGCCGTCGACGCGGTGGCCCGGGTGCGCTGCCAGGATCAGGGCGGCGGCCTCGTCGAGCAGCACGACGCCGGGCACGATGGGCCGGCCGGGGAAGTGGCCGGGCAGGCTCGGGTGATCGGCGGGCACGGTGAAGGCGCCGACGACGGTCATGCCGCCCCGGCCTGTTCCATCAGCAGCAGCAGCGCCTGGCGCGGCAGCTTGCCCAGCGCGTTGCGGGGCAGGCTGTCGACGCGGATGACCCGGCGCGGCAGGAACACCGGGTCCAGCACGCGGCGCAGATCGGCCAGGATGTCGATGGACGTGCGGCCGGGCGCCACCACGATGGCGACCAGCCGGGCGGTGCTGCGCTGGTCCAGGTCGTCCGGCACCACGAAGGCGCCGTCGTCGACGCCGGGCAGGCGCACCAGCAGCTCGTTCAACCCGAGCAACGAGGCGCGGCGGCCGCCGAGCTTCACGAGATCGGTCCGCCGGCCCAGCAGCCGGAAGCCGGACGGCGTAGCCTCCAGCACGTCGGCCAGGGGCACGCGGTCCATGAACGGGGCGGCGACGGTCGTGCCGCCGGGGTCGATGACCAGGTCCAGGCCGGGATACAGCGACCAGTCTGGCCCCTCGGTCGTGCGGCGGCTGGCGATGCTGCCGCATTCGGTGGCGCCGAAGATCTCCATCACCGGCGCGGCCCACGCGGCCTCGGCCCGGGCGGCAAGGGCGGAGTCGAGCGGGGCGGTCGCGCTGATGCACAGGTAGGGCGGCGGCAGCGCGGGGTCCGCCTGCAGCAGGGCCCGCACCTGCAGCGGCGTGGTGACCAGCGTGGACGGCCCGGCGCAGGCGAGCAGGGCGGCGCCGACGTCGCCCGGGAAGAAGGCCGGGCCGCACCAGCCTGTCACCGGGGCGTGCAACGGCAGCAGGACCGTCAGCTCGAACCCGTACATGTGCTGCGGCGGCACGGTGCCGATGACGCTGCCGCCCTCCAGCGCGAACTGGCGTGCCGCGGCCCGGCTGCGGGCCACCAGCGCGCCCCACCGCTTCGGGTGGGGCACGGGGGCGCCGGTGCTGCCCGACGTGAAGACGATGGCGGCCAGCTGGGCGGACGGGATCGCTGGATTCGCGGGTGGCGTGTCAGGGGACGCGGCGGCGGGCTCCACTGGGATGACGGGCAATCCGCAACCGGGGACGGCCCAGTCGGCGGCCACCGTGCACCCGGCATACGCCGCGGCCAAGGCCGGCAAGGCGGCCGGGTCGACGTTCAGCAGCGCGATGCGGCCCGCGACCAGCCCGGCGGCGAAGGCCACGGCGAAGGCGTAGCGGTCACGGCACAGGTTCACCAGATGCCGGCCCTGCGGCAGCCGCGCCGCGAGGCGGTGCACGTCGTGCAGGAAGGCCGCGGCGGAAACCGGCCCCTGCGTGCGGTGGAACACGGGCGCCGCGTCCGGCCGGTCAAGCAGAGGCTCCCGGGCGTGCATGTCAGCGGGTCCGGTTCGCCTCGACATGGGCCGACAGGCTGCGCAGCGAGGCGAAGATGCGCTGGTTCAGCTCATCGTCGGACCGCAGCTCGAACCCATGCGCGCGGGAGATGGCCAGCGCCAGCTCCAGCGCGTCGATCGAATCAAGCCCCAGCCCTTCGCCGAACAGCGGCGCGAGCGGCGCGATGCCGACGGCCGCGACTTCGAGCTGAAGGCTCGTGACAATAAGGTCCGCCAACGCCCGTTCCGGGGCGGTCTGCTCTGAGGTGGCGCACGGCACGTCCTGGATCTTCAAATTTATCACCACGTCTCCTGGAATTAACATAGCCTCCGAGTCCCTTGATTGCATAGAAGTTGGCTGCATGACGAATAGCGGATGGCGTCCAGGGCATCCGCGCATGGCAAACTCGTTCCGACCTCGTCATGCCCGGGCTTGACCCGGGCGCCCACGCGGTTCAACTGGGACACGGTGAAGCGGCTGAAACGATCGCACTCGTATGACCGAGACATGGAGTGGTTGCCGACGCGTGGATGGCCGGGTCGAGGCCCGGCCATGACGGCATTTCGACGAATACGGCCAAATGCGATTCCCCTGGGATGGGGTCGGTTTACAGCGCTGGCCGCCATCGTCGCGGTTTTCTCGCCGATCGCAAGCCACGCTGCGCTGGCAATGGGGCGGGGATATGGTGCGGCGCTGGCGCTGGCGGGGGCGCAGGCCGTGGCGTCGGGGGTCCTGCTCGCCGGCGCGCTGCCGGGCCGGCGTTGGCTGGGCCTCGTGCTCGGCTCGGCCCTGCTCGGCGGGCTGGCGCTGGGCGCCCGATCATCGGCCGAGGCGGGGCTGCTGGTGGCTGCCGGGGCGGGCCATGCGATCCTGTATGCGGCGCTGCTGGGGGTGTTCGCGGCGTCGATGCGGCCGGGGCGGATCAGCCTGGTCACGACCGTGGCCAGCCGGGTGAACCCGCATTTCCATTCGGGGATGATGCCCTACACGCGCGGCGTGACCGTCGCGTGGTGCCTGTTCTTCGCAGCCCAGCTGGTTGCGTCGGCGCTGCTGCTGGCCGCCGACCCCGGGCTTTGGCGGGCCTTCGTGACCACGCTGCATGCGCCGCTGGTCGCGATCATGGCGGTCGGCGAATACCTGGTGCGGCGCTGGCGCTGGCGGCATGAGCACTACACGTCTTTGGGCGACACGATCCGCGGGGTGGCCCGGCTCAGGCGCGAAGCAGCAGCCGCGCGAACATCCACGCCAGCAGCAGATTGTCCCTGACATACTGGAAGTGCGAGACGCCCCCGTCCGATCGCCGGGGATAGCGGACCGGGGCCGGCAGGTTGATCGCCGGCACGCCAAGGCGCACCAGGCGGATCGCGGCCTCCGGGTCGAAGTCGTAGCCGCGCATCCAGCGCGTCTGGCGCATGACCTGCAGCAGCGGCGCCACGGGGTAGACCCGGAAGCCGAACAGCGAGTCGCCGAT
>JAYUCA010000473.1:0-5641 GCA_043740535.1 Rhodospirillales bacterium
GGCCAGCAGCGCAACGTCGCCATCCTGCGCGCGAAGCTGGATGCGGCCGGGCTGCCGCATGCGCCGAACCCCAGCCATATCGTGCCGGTGATGGTGGGCGACCCGGTGCTGTGCAAGCAGGTCAGCGACATGCTGATCGACCGGCACGGCATCTATGTGCAGCCGATCAACTACCCGACGGTGCCGCGCGGCACCGAGCGTCTGCGCATCACGCCCTCGCCGTTGCACAGCGAGGCCGACATCGATCACCTGGTGATGGCGCTGACGGAAATTTGGGCGCAGATCGGCTTGCAGCGCGCCGCCTGATCGGTTTTGCTCCGGGGGTGTTGGCAAAATCCTAAGAGCCCTCATTCATTGAGGGTGCATGACACTGGAGAGGAACAGGCTATGGACCGACTGAAGAACACCACACGCCGCGGCGTGATCAAGACCGGGCTCGGCCTGGTGGCGGGAACCGTGACGGCGGGCGCCGCGATGGCGCAGGACCAGAAGATCGGGCAGGCGCTGGTGCAATATCAGGCCACACCCAAGAACGGCCAGGAATGCGACGCCTGCGTGAACTGGGTCGCGCCCAACGCCTGCAAGATCGTGGAAGGCCAGATCGCGGCAAAGGGCTGGTGCGTCGCGTACGCTCCGAAGGAGGGGTAGTACGGGCTTAGTGATAAAGGTCATCCCCGGGCCTTGCTTGACCCGGGGATGACGTGACGCGGGTTGGCGCAGGCGGACACGGTGTTGCGCCGCAATACAGTCCAGCGAATCCGGGAATACGCGCCGTAGGATGGGTGAACCCATCAACCGGCATAAAACACCGTCAAACGATCAACATCAGGTCCGTCGCCTCCGTCTTCTCCCCCGCCGCCGTGATCATCGCGTGGGCCTGGCCCCGATGATGGGTCTGGTGGTTGAAAAGGTGCGGCACCAGGACCCGCAACGGCTTGCTCATCTCCCGTTTTGCGGCGCCGCTGAACCAGGTCAGGTCGCCATCCAACCAGGATTGCTCCACCCGGCCGGCCCAGTCGACGATCCGTGCGTCGAATGCGACCCGCTCGGTCTCCAGCGCCGCGAAGTCCCGCGCATCGGCCGCACTCTGCGCGAGCGGGACGGTGTTCTTCTCCCACCCGTCGAACCGGCTCATCCACTGCCGGTCCCCCCAGACCAGGTGCGCCAGCGTGCCGTGGATCGAGCCCCAGAACGCGCCCCGGTCCAACCGCCGCCCGGCATCCGGCAGCCGGCCCGCCGCCGCATACAGCCGCCGGTTCATCTCGGCGTTGTAGGCGGCCATCATCCGCACATAGGCCGGCGTGATCACGCCGGCCCCACCTTGATCAGCCGCTTGCCCATGTTGTCGCCCTTGTACAGCCCGGCGATCGCGCCCGGCGCGTGCTCGATGCCGTCCAGCACGTCCTCGCGGTAGGCGATCCTTCCCTCCCGCACCCAGGCGGCCAGCCGGGTCAGCGCCTCGGGGTAGCGGGACTGGTAGTCGAACGCCAGGATCGCCTGGATGCGCGCCCGCTTGACCAGCACCGTCCGCTCGACCCGCGGGCCCAGCGGCGGCGGCGACCAGTCGGCGACCGAGGCGGTGCCGCAGATCACGACCCGCGCGCGGGGCGCCAGCAGCTTCAGCACGGCGTCGCTGACGGCGCCGGCGGTGTTGTCGAAGTAGACGTCCACGCCGCGCGGGCAGGCCGCGGCCAACTGAGCCTCGAAGTCCGGGGCGCGGTAGTCCACCGCGGCGTCGAAGCCGAACGCCCCGGTGCACAGCGCGGCCTTGGCCGGGCCGCCCGCGATGCCGACGGTGCGGCAGCCGGCAAGCTTCCCGATCTGCCCCACGCATGACCCGACCGAGCCCGCCGCGGTGCTGACCACCACAGTGTCCCCGGCCCGCGGTTCGCCTACATCCAGCAGGCCGAAATACGCGGTGACGCCGTTCAGCCCCAGCACGCCCAGCGCGGTCGAGATCGGCAGGCCGTCATCGACCTTGCGCTCGATGGCGCTGGCCGGCACGGCGGCCCAGTCCTGCCAGCCGAACATGCCCGTCACCGCGTCGCCCGCCTTGTACGCCGGGTGGTTCGACCGCTCGACCCGGCCCACCGCGAACGACCGCATGACGGCGCCGATGGCCACCGGCGGCAGGTAGTTGGGCGCGTCGTTCACCCAGCCGCGCATCGCCGGCTCCACGCTGAGGAAGGCGTTCCGCACCAGCACCTGGCCCGGCCCCGGCTCGGGCGGCGCGGTGGTCACGATTTCGAACTGATGCGCCTGCGGGATGCCCACCGGGCGTTCGCGCAGCAGGACCTGACGGTTTTCGGGCATTGGGCACCTCCGCCTGGCAGGCTAGGATGCATGCAGCCGGAAGGAAACCGCCCGATGTCCGACGATCCCGCATTGCTGCTGCGCCACGACGAGGCCGGCGTCGCGCGCCTGACGCTGAACCGGCCGGGCGCGCGCAACGCACTGTCCATGCCGCTGATGACGGCGCTGGAGTCCGAGCTGGCCGCCATTGAGGCCGATCCCAGCGTGCGCGTCGTCGTCATCGCCGGCGCGGGCCCGGCGTTCTGCGCCGGGCACGACCTGAAAGAGGTCCGTGGCGCCAGCCATGCGACGCACCAGGCGCTGTTCGCCCAATGCAGCCGGCTGATGCAGGCGATCACGGCCCTGCGCGTGCCGGTGATCGCCCGGGTGCACGGCATCGCCACCGCCGCCGGCTGCCAGCTTGTCGCCACCTGCGACCTGGCGATCGCCGCCGACACGGCCCGGTTCGCGACGCCGGGGGTCAACATCGGCCTGTTCTGCTCGACTCCGATGGTGGCGTTGTCCCGCGCGGTGGGGCGCAAGCAGGCCATGGAGATGCTGCTGCTGGGCGAGATGATCGACGCCGCCACCGCCGTGCGCCAGGGCCTGGTCAACCACGCCATCCCCGAGGCCGGGCTGGACGCCGCAGTGCACGCGCTGGCCACCAAGATCGCCGCAAAGAGCCCGGCGATCCTGGCGATCGGCAAACCGGCCTTCTACGCCCAGGCCGAGCTGCCGCTGGTTGAGGCCTACGCCTACGCGTCCGGCGTGATGGTGCGGAACATGCGGCACCGCGACGCAGCCGAGGGGATCGACGCGTTCCTGGAGAAGCGCGCGCCGGTGTGGGGCTGAGCGCCAGCAGCGCCGCTTCATACTGTGACCGAACTGTAACACCGCGATCGTCTGAATTTGTTATCCCCGTGGCTTCATTCAGCCACCCGAGGACTTCAATGACCGCCTTCGCCGCCCTTCCACGCCGCCCCCGCCTGCTTGTCGGCACGGTGCTGAGCGCCCTCGCCTTGGCGCCCGCCGGCATCGCCCATGCCGCGCCGGTCTTCAACGCGGTGGCTGCGGGCGACATGACGGCCACGGACGCCATCCTGTGGACCCGCGTCGATAACGGCGGGGCGGCAACCAGCCTGACCGCCCAGGTCGCGACGGATGCGGCCTTCAGCAACGTCGTCTACAGCGGCGCCGGCAGCACGGTCGCCACCAACGACTTCACGATGAAGGTCGATGCCACCGGCCTCGCGGGCAACACGAACTACTTCTACCGCTTCACCAACGGCGCCGGATCGAGCCAGGTGGGCCAGTTCTCCACCACGCCCGCCGCCAACCAGGCGGCCGCGTTCAAGGTCGGCTTCAGCGGCGACGCCGACGGCCGGTTCCGCCCCTTTCCGTCGGTCGCCAACTTCGGCACGGCGGCGAACGCCGGGTCGCAGGGGCTCAACGCCCTCATCTTCCTCGGCGACACCATGTACGAGACGGCCAGCACGGGTTCCCCCGCGGTGCCCGTGTTGACGCCCGCCAGCACGGCGGCGGCGGCCCAGACCGCACTGGCCGTCTACAACACCAAGTATCTGGAGAACATCACCGGCGTCACCGCCGGCGGCACGTCGACGACGGCGGCCGGGCAGCAGGGCCTGGGCAGCATGCTGGGCTCGGTCGGCAGCTACACGCTGCTGGACAACCACGAACTGGGCAACAAGACGCTGCAGTCGGGCGGCGCGCCGCTTGCGGCGGCCTCGCCGAACGGCAACACGGCGTTCGACACGAACACGACCGGCGCCTACAACAACAAGACGATCGCTTTCCAGGCGGTCGAGAAGTCGTTCCTGAACTACCACCCGACCGGCGCCGACATACAGGGCACGCCGACCACCGGCCTGACCGCCACCAACCTGCAGTCGCTGAACCCGAACGTGACCGCGCCCACCGACACGCGCAGCGACGGGACGGTGCAGACCTACCTGACCCGGCAGTGGGGCAAGAACGTCACCTACATCCAGCTCGACGACCGGTCCTACCGCGACGTGCGGCTGGATGTCGTGGGTGGGCGGGCCGACAGCACGACCCGCACGATGCTCGGCTCGACCCAGCTGCAGTGGCTGATGACGCAGCTTGCGGCGTCCAAGGCCTCGGGCTCGATCTGGACCGTCATCTCCGTCTCGACGCCCATCGACCAGACCGGCGGCAACCAGGACAGCAAGTCCTGGTTCGGCGGCTACCGCGCCGAGCGCAACGCCATCCTGAAGTACATCGTCGACAACCACCTGGACCACGTCATCTTCCTGACGACCGACGACCACGAGATGCGCACGACGCAGCTTCAGTATGAGCCCGATCCGGTCGGGCATCCCGGCGTGTTCGCCCTGGTGCCCGGCGCGTTCCAGATCCTGACAGGGCCGCAGGGCGCCGGCGGCCCCGACGCGGTCACCGACCACAGCTTCGCCAACATCCAGGCGCTGCTGAACACCCCGTCCACCTCCGTCGACAACAACCCCGACCTGATCGCGCACGGTGACCCGGCCATCGGCCTGATCGGCCTGGCCGGTCTGAAGGACGTGCTGCGGCAGGGTGACGTGAACGCGGCGACCAACCCCAGCAGCGTCGATTTCTTCGCCCCCGACAAGTTCGGCTACACGACGCTCGCCTTCGACGCCCGGGGCAACCTGCGCGTGGAGACGTGGGGCATCGACTCCTACCAGCAGAACACCTTCCCCACGAACAGCGCCGCGCCGTCGCTGATCATGGCGTTTTCGGTCGACGTGCCAGAGCCGGCGTCGATGGCGGTGCTGGGCGTGGGCCTGACGGGCCTGGCCGCGATGCGCCGCCGGCGTGGACAAGGCTGAACGGTCCGAAGCAGCTTCCCCGGGCCTGGCCGGCGATGGTGGAATGCGAAGGGCATTCCACCCTACAGGGTACGTCGCCACGATCGTCACTGCGAGGAGCGCTTGCGACGACGCCGTCCAGAGCCGCAAGACCGAGCGTGCGGCCCTGCATCGCCACGCCGCAAGGGCGGCTCGCGATGACGGGTCATCGTCTGAGATATTAGGTATCACGCCTGCCGCGCACACGCTATATGATGCAGTGACGCAATGAGAACGAGGCGTTGCCATGGCCCTGCCGCGCACTGCCCCCATCGATGCCCGCTGGTTCCAGATCGGCAGCCTTGGCGCGTTGCTGGCCGCCAACATTGCCTGGTTCGACCTTGCCGCCACCACGCCGCAGAGCGTCGTCACCATCGCCGCCGCACTGGCCTTCCAGGCGCTGTTCTGCCGGTGGCGCGGCGTGCCCTTCGATCCGCTCAGCCCCTTGATCACCGGCCTGTCGCTCGGCCTGTTGCTGC
>JAYUCA010000474.1:0-3010 GCA_043740535.1 Rhodospirillales bacterium
CGGCTCAAGGGCCTGCTCGCCGAGCAGCCAAGCCGCATCCGCGTGTTCTACATGGCGACCTCGCCCGACCTGTACGGACCCACCTGCGAGAACCTCCAGGCCGCAGGCCTGCTGAGCGACACGTCGCGCGTGGTGCTCGAAAAGCCGATCGGCCACGATCTGGCTTCGGCCAGGCAGATCAACGACGTCGTCGGCAAGGTGTTCGCCGAGGCGCAGATCTTCCGCATCGACCATTACCTGGGCAAGGAGACGGTGCAGAACCTGCTGGCGCTGCGCTTCGCCAACGTGGTGTTCGAGCGGCTGTGGAACGCCGACGTCATCGACCACGTGCAGATCACGGTGGGCGAGACGGTCGGCGTCGAAAGCCGCGGCGACTACTACGACCGCTCCGGCGCGCTGCGCGACATGGTGCAGAACCACCTGCTGCAGCTGCTGTGCCTGCTGGCCATGGAGCCGCCGCTGGACCTGGGCGCCGATTCCGTGCGCGACGAGAAGCTGAAGGTGCTGCGCGCGCTGAAGCCGATCGCCCCGCACGAAGTCGGCCAGGTGACCGTCCGCGGCCAGTACAGCCAGGGCGCGATCCAGGGGCACGCGGTGCCCGGGTATCTCGTGGACCTAGGGCCGGAACGGACCAGCCGCACCGAGACCTTCGTGGCGCTGAAGGCCGAAATCCAGAACTGGCGCTGGGCCAACGTGCCGTTCTATCTGCGCAGCGGCAAGCGCCTGCCGCAGAAGGTCAGCGAGATCGTCGTGCAGTTCCGCGCATCCCCCTTCAACGTGTTCGGCCGCGACGCCGGCGAGATGTCGCCCAACAAGCTGATCATCCGCCTGCAGCCAGAAGAAGGCATGAAGCTGGAGCTGATGACCAAGAACCCCGAGCCCGGCGGCCTGCACCTCAGCCCCACCCAACTCGACATCAGCTTCGAGAAGGCCTTCAGCACCCGCTTCCCCGACGCCTACGAACGCCTGCTGATGGACAGCGTGCGCGGCAACCCCACCCTGTTCATGCGCCGCGACGAGGTCGAAGCCGCCTGGAGCTGGGTCGAACCGATCCTGAACGCCTGGGAACAGGGCCGCGAGCTGCCACGGCTGTATCCCGCGGGATCATGGGGCCCGACCTCGGCCATCGCGCTCATCGAGCGCGACGGCCGCACCTGGCACGAGGACATCGCCTGATTTGCCACGCGAAGCACGTCAGGAACTTCGCCAACCGCCCGGATCTGGCCCACGGCTGTCCGGTTCCCGCTATTGGGTTGTTCCAGGTCCAGGGGCCCGCCCCACCCCGCCCCGCCCCGCCCGCCCGCGCGCACCGCGCACCACAGGCGGTCAAATCGGCGTCATCGACCCGCCTGACACATGTTCGCCACGATCCCCGGCGAGATTGCGGGGTGCGGCGGCCGGCAACGCGGCGATGGTGCTTCGGACGGCAAACAAGTGTATGGTCGTTGCGGGATTTAAGCGGAGAAAGATCACATGCGTACGAAAGCGCTTCTCGGTCTGGCCCTCGTGGCGGGCCTCGGCCTCACGGCCTGCACCAACCCCTATGATCCCGGTCAGCGGGCAGTCGGCGGCGGCCTGCTTGGCGCCGGCGCGGGCGCAGCCCTGGGCGGCATCGCCGGCGGCGGCCGCGGTGCGGCAATCGGCGCCCTGGCCGGCGGCGCACTGGGCGCCGTAGGGGGCGCGGCGACGACGCCGACCGCGCCGCAGCCCTACTACCAGCAGCAGCCGACCTACTACCAGCAGCAGCCGACCTACTATCAGCAGCCGCCGCCGGCCTACTACCCGCAGCAGCGGCCGTACGGTTACTGATCTCCGAACACGGTGGGATGCGAGGGCATCCCACCCTACGGTTGCGGCGCCGGACGTGACCTGGGCTTCAGGCTGAAAGCGCCGCCGGCTCGGTCCGCGCCCGCTTGACCAGCAGCTTGTTCAGCGCGTGGACATACGCCCGGGCCGAAGCCACGATCGTGTCGGTGTCGGCGCCCTGCCCGTCCACCATCTTGCCGCCCTCTTCCAACCGCACCGTCGTCTTGGCTTGCGCGTCCGTGCCCTCGGTCACGGCGCCCACCGAGAACAGCACCAGCCGCGCCTCGTGCGGGAACAGCGCCCGGATCGCCTTGAACGTCGCATCGACCGGTCCGTCGCCGCTCTCGACCGCGCTGTGCACCACGCCGTCGATCTCCAGCTCCAGCTCCGCCCGCGGCGGCGCCTTCGACCCGGCGTGCAAATCCAGCGAAACGAACCGCACCCGTTCATGGTCGCGGCCCACCTCGTCATCGACCAATGCCACGATATCCTCGTCGTAGACTGTCTTCTTGCGGTCGGCCAGGTCCTTGAACCGCCGGAACGCGTCATTCAGCTTGTTGTCGCCGACCTCGCCATACCCCAGCGCCCGCAGCTTGTCGCGGAACGCCGCCCGGCCGGAGTGCTTGCCCATCACCAGGCTGCTTTTCGTCCAGCCGACGCTCTCCGGCGTCATGATCTCGTAGGTCGCGGCGTTCTTCAGCACGCCGTCCTGGTGGATGCCGCTTTCATGCGCGAACGCGTTGCGGCCGACGATCGCCTTGTTCGGCTGCACGTCGAACCCCGTGATCGTCGACAGCAGGCGGCTCGTGCGCAGGATGCGGGTCGATTCGATGCCGTGCATGTACGGCGCCGCGTCCGGCCGGGTGCGGATCGCCATGACGATCTCCTCCAGCGCCGCATTGCCGGCACGCTCGCCGATGCCGTTGATCGTGCACTCGATCTGCCGCACCCCGGCCCGCACGGCCGCCAGGGTGTTCGCCACGGCCAGGCCCAGGTCGTTATGGTTATGGGTCGACAGGACCACCTTCTCGATCCCTGGCACCCGCTCCATCAGCATCGTGAAGATCCGCGTCATGTCCTCGGGCACGGCGTAGCCCACCGTGTCCGGCACGTTGATCGTCGTCGCCCCGGCCTTGATCGCGGCCTCCACGCATCGGCACAGGAAGTCAGGTTCGGTGCGGCTGCCATCCTCGGCGGACCATTC
>JAYUCA010000475.1:0-5538 GCA_043740535.1 Rhodospirillales bacterium
GCCGACCTTCCAGGTCATGACCAAGCCCACGGCGAAGCAGCACCAAGCCCTCGAGCTGCTCCACAAGATCAGGTTGTAGGCAGTACTCGGAACCCCGAAGTCACGCCAAGTCCGCGTCATGCAACGACAAACTCGCTCGGCGGCTGGCGGAACTTCGGGCTAGCCAACGTGCCAGGCGCCGCGGTCCAGCGCGGGGAACGACACCATGCACTGACCGCCGACGACGAGGTCGTCCACCCGCGCGCAGCCGTCCTTGTCCGTGACGCCTTCGAAATGCTTGTCATCGGGGGTGACGATGGAGTAAGGCTGGCCGGGAATTCCGACCCCTTCCTCGTCCACAAGTTCGATTTCGATCCAATGCACCTCTCTCTTGCGCGCGATCTCGGCTGCCATCGATGACGGCGTGACGGCCTTGCCCTGGGAGACCGCCTCGCCGAGCCAGACCACCCTGCGCAGCAGCAGAATTCGCTCATCGGTGTGGGGGCCACGATTCGGCGCCAGCAGAGAGACTGCGGCTTCCAGCGAGCGGCGCGCGTCCGCGCCTTGGCGCGAATCCGTTGCCATTCGCCCGAGCAGTTCGCGAGCTTCGGCGTGGGGCACGACTTCGTATCCTGCGATGTCCTGGACCTGCCGCCCCACCGCAAATGCGACGACGCGATACTGGCCGCGCAGTGCCTGCCGCCACCAGACGGCTTGGATGGCCCGCAGCGCTTCGGCGACGCGTGGGGTGACGGCCTGCCGGTCCGCATCGGCCGCGGAACCTGCAGCCGCACAGACGCATGCGCGCAACGCGCCAGAGTCCAGCAGGTGTTCGACCTCCGCGATCACCCGGTCGTCGGTCAACCGCCAGAGGCTTGTCACGCCCGGCTGAAGCTCTTGAACAATCTGCCGCAAGGTCTGCATCGCCAGGGCGTCGCCGCCAAGCGTGCCCATCGAGGGCGGCATGCCGCAGCCCACAGCATGGCGGCCGTGGCTCATGACGGAGCACTCCCCGAATCGACAGACTTTGAGCTCGCTGAATCGGAGTGGAATACGCCACATGAATTCTTTGCTCCGCCGCTGCGCCGGGGGCTACCGCTTTCAGGAACCGTAGAAAGTCAGGAGTGCCTTCAGCGTGAGCGGCCCCGCGAGACCGTCCACGGGGCCCGAATCAATGATTCGGGCGTTACCGTCGTTGCGGTGGTTTCGGCAGTATTGTTGAAAGCGGCGCACCGCTCCGGTGGTGAGCGGTCCGTAGATGTCGTCCTCGGGCCCCGCGTCAAATCCTGCCTGATTCAGCCGTCGCTGGAGGCCCATCGTCGTGTCGATGGGAGCCAGACGGCGGCTGAGCAGAACCACGTTGCCTTCCGGACGTTCTTTGGCGGCCATTTCAGTGATCCTGGGCTCGGGAGGAGGCGGACGCGCGCATGCTGGCGCGTCGCTGCCAGAACGGCGAGCGCGGCCACCGCCTCTCGGTCGCATAGTAGGAGCCGCCGGTCGTCCCCGCGGAGAGGAAGCTGGCCTGGCTGCGCGAGGCATAGGCATCGAGGGGGGCGATGTCGCCCTGAAGCGCCCGGTGCACCGCGTCCGCTGCCTGCAGCCCGCTGCTCAAAGCCCGCGTGATGCCCGCTCCGGAGAGCGGATCGATGCTGCCGGCCGCATCACCGACCGCGACCCAACCGGGCCCTGCGGCCCTGTCAAGGCACGCTGAGCGGGCAGGCCGTACATGAAAGCTTCGCCCGGCGGAGCCTGTGGTCCGTTCGCGTGTCCAGAACGACTGTCGCAGCGCGTCGCTCCAGTGGACAGCAGGCGTGCGGCCGGCGGCGCGGACCAAGTCGCCGTCGGTGAGATAGGCCACCACGAGATCGCCGGCCGGGTCGTAACAGGAATACCACCAACCGTCGGGCGCAGCCTCGAGCAGCAGAACCTCCTCCACCGCCGCGTGGGCAGGTGCGGCACGCACGCCGACCAGCGCCACGAGGCAGTCGCGCCTCGAGGCCAGCGCCCCCGCAGCGCGCGCCATGCGGCCGCCGCGACCGGTAGCATCGACGACGAAGCGTGTCATGACGTCAAGGTGCCGACTGCCCTGCTGTAGCTCGACGGTCCACCCGCTGTCGTGGGGCCGCATGCCGGCCGCCCGCCATCCGCAGCGATCAGCGATGCCAACCGACCGGCAGGCGTCGCGCAGCAGGCGGTCGAAGCGAGCTCGGTCGATGCCCCAGGCCGTGCCGAACGGGTTGAGCACGTAGTCCCGCGCGAGCAGCAAGAGGCCTTCCTCCGTCTCGCCTTCGGCGCCGCCCCAGGCCGACCAGACCCCATGCATGGCCCGGGGCCGCGCATCGAGAAAGAGCTCCCAGACACCGAGCGCCTCCAGCAGCGGACGCACTTCGGGTCTCAACACCTCCCCGGGGCGGACGAGACCTTCGGCCGACTGGTCGCACATCATCACGTCGCGGCCGGCTGAGGCCAGTCGCAAAGCGGTAGCCGCGCCCGCCGGCCCACCGCCGACGACGAGCACTTCGGGACTCATAGCAGCGTTCTCTCCGACTCGACGTGCACCTGGCCAGGGCCGAAGCTGGTTGGCCATACAAAGCCGAGCTGGCTCCAAAAGAGCACCATGCGCGCGTGCCCCGCACCCGGCGGTGGCGTGGGCACCGTCGGCGGGGGCACCCCACGCACCCATTCGACCATGTTGACGCCTGCGGTCGCATCGGCGACCGTCTTGTAGACGTTGTCAGGCCGCTGGGCCGGCCACCATCCGAAGTCGGTGCCAAGGGTGCTGGGATCGCCGGCGCAGTCCATGAAATCCGCCTGCCAGGGCAGCGCCATCTGCTGCGAGAAGAACCCGGCCTCGACGGTCAACGGCCCGACCGTCGCACCGTGGCGGACGCGGAAGGGCTCTGAGTAGATCCCGCCTTCGCGGACCAGCCACGAGCATTCGATGCCTGGAAAGAAGGCGCCGCCGACGCAGCCCTCCAATGCCGCGCGGTCCAGCCCCTCGGGCGTGAACGCGATCGCGCTCAATTGCGGCCCGACAATGAAACTGCCGTCCTTCCAAAGCTGCAGGATGTGGTACTGCACGGGCGGCAGTGCCAGCACGCGCCGCGGATCTCCGACCACAAAATAGTTGTCACCGAACAGCTTCGGCATGG
The DNA here is from genome assembly GCA_043740535.1 of Rhodospirillales bacterium. GTDB lineage: Bacteria > Pseudomonadota > Alphaproteobacteria > Acetobacterales > Acetobacteraceae > JBBROS01. Next base: position 3,132 of record JAYUCA010000475.1, read on the forward strand.
ATCCCGTACCGCTATAAACCGTGTTGCCGCCAGGCGGACGCAGGAAATTAAAGATCGATTCCCGCGTGGACTTGGCCGCGGGCGCGGGATTCAGCAGATCCGGCAGCGCCAGTGTCACGTGGCTTGACGCGACCGGCTTGTGCACGAAGCGAGCCAACCGCGCCGCCTCGATGGTCGGGTGGATGTCGTTCCACCACTCCGGCTTGTGACCCGGCGTCCCCTTGAAGGACGCCTTCAAGGCCATGAAGGAGTCCAGCGAGGGCTTGTCGTGAAACGGCGCGACCGGATCGGGCAGCTTGCGCACCGCAATGTCCAGCATCGTGTCGTACAGCGAGACCACGCTGCGGATCAGGGGGGCAAAGTCCGGCGGCCCGACCAGCACCCAGCCCGGGAACTGAACCGGGATCACGCGGCCCGACTTGAGCGTGACCTTCGCGGTCACCGGCCCGTCCGAGATGTCGTCGAACCAGTTGTCGTTGTTGGCATAGTCCAGCAGCGGCGTGGCGGGCGTCACCGAGCAGGCCGAGGTGCCGCGGCCGCCGAGCACGACCAGCCGGCCCTTGCTGTCGGTGCGCAGCTCGCCCAGGTAGTCGATCACCGGCGTGCCGGCCGCGTTCTTGGGCCAGTTGCCCAGGGCTGTGTCGAATTTGACCGGTCCGGCGCCAGCGCCTCGAATGCTGCGCGGCCCCGGGTCGATGACCAGCTTGGCGTTGCGGGCGGCTGCCGGCACCGCAGGGTTGCGGCGCGGGGGCGCGCCGCCTGTGAAAGGACCGGCGGCGCCGGTTTGGCCGGCGAATTTGAAGAACGCCGCCTTCTTGTTGGCCACGTGGACTGTCCACTCGATCTCTGCAACCTCCGGATGGTCGAGGTTGAGCTCTTCGGCGATCGCACCCGGGGGATAGTAAAAGACGCGGAAGCGGGCGCCCTGGCGCTTGATCTTGCCCGCGTCGCGAAACGGCGGCACCTTGCTTCCGACTCCCGAGTGCTGACCGGTGGGGAGTTCCAGCGGCCGCTCGGGGCCGATGAAGAACGACCCGGGCGAGTCGCCGACGCGTGCCACCCCGATCGCGGGATGGATCTTCAGCAGCGGCGTCGGACTCAGCACGTTGAAGAGCGTGGCACCGCGAGCGATGTGGGCGAGGATCCCTGTCACCATGTGCAGTCCTCTGCCGCTTCAGCGGCATTCAGCGGCAGCCGCGCGAGGCATCGTGCGGACGATGGCCGGGCCGCTGCCGGGCGCCTCGGTCCAGGCACCCACCTGAGCGCCGTGCTCGAAGCACCCCTCGAGCGTCACATGCCCGTCCTCGGCCCAGTAGGTCCAGCGCCCGCTTTCGGCGGGCAAGGACACGTTGCGGCGCGGATCGGTGTGCCTGCCGCGGTATTCGCCCTCGGACTTCTTCTGGCCATTGGGATACCAGGTCGTCCAGCGACCGGTTTCCTCGCCCGCCTCGTAGTCGCCCTGCGACTTCAGGGTGCCGTTCTCATGCCACGTCCGCCACGGGCCCTGTTGCAGACCCTGGCGGTACTCGCCCTGGGAGAGGGGCACGCCGGTGTCGTAGAACGAAGTCCAGGCGCCTTCGCGCTTGCCGTCGCGGTAGAGGCCGGACTCGGCCTCGCGGCCGTTGCCGTAGCGGAGCACCCACGCGCCGTCCTCCTTGCCGCGCGCGAAGCGACCCTTGGCGGCCACCGTTCCGTTCGGAAACAGCTCGCGGTATGGGCCGTCCCAGGTGCCGCTGGGGTCGGTGCAGGCCTGCGCCAGGGGCGCCTGCGTGTGCACGGCAGCGACCTCCCGCGCATCGCGCTGCGCCGGACACGCAAACGGCGCCGCGGCAGCGCTGCAAACCCCCGTGACGAGCCACGCGCATGCCAGCCACGCGGCGCCGCCAGGCAAGCTAGCAGCCATGGAGGTTGGTCAGCTTGGCGCGCGTGGCTTCGTCGGCCTCTCCAGTGGGTTCTAATCCCACTTGGACCTGGAAGTCGCTCAGTGCCGACGTCGTGACCGGACCCAGGATGCCGTCGACGTCGCCGACGTTCAGGCCGAGATTGGCCAGCCGCGCCTGCATGCCGGACACCTCCTCGACCGGATCGAGATTGCCAATCCGCAGGCAGACTTCCTGGCGCGCGTCGCCCTCTCCGAAGGCCAGGAACGCCTCGACGTCGGCGGGCGAGACCGGCTCCTTCAACTCACCGTTGTCGTCCGTCGTGCCACTGCGCCGGTCGTCGCCGACGCGGAAGTCATAGGCGATGCCTTTGCGGGGCCGATCGAGCTCGTCCCGCAACCGGATGCGCACGATCGAAGGAACGCCGCGCATGACGAAACGATGGTGCTTGTCGGTCGGCCGGGCGACAGGGTTCTGGCGCGGGTCCGGAATAAAGACTAGGTCGCCGAGAAAGAGCACGTGGGGGG
>JAYUCA010000476.1:0-4334 GCA_043740535.1 Rhodospirillales bacterium
CGGTCACGACGGTGTTGGCGGCGACGATCCGGCGGTCCCGGTCCCACAGGACGATGCCGTGGCGGATGTTCGCCAGCATCGCGTCCATCGTCTCTGCGCGGCGGGCAAGCGCCGTCTCGGCCGCCACCAGCGGGCTGACGTCGGTGACGACGCTGATGTGGCCGCCATCGGGCAACGGGGCGGTGCGGATGTCGATGGTGCTGCCGTTCGGGCGCTCGCGGCGCCTGATCTGCGGACTGGCGTTGTCGTGGGCGCGCTGCAGACGCTCGACCTCATCCGGGTTTCCGGGTCCGAATTCCCCGGCCTGGGCGCGTTTCTGGATGATCTCGTCGACGCTCTCGCCGACCGTGATCGGGGCGCTGGCCATGATCCGGTTGTAGGTGTCGTTGACCAGGCGCAGGCGCCGGTCCGGGCCATAGACGCTGACGCCGTGCGGGATGTGGCTGACGATGCTCGACATCAGCTCTGCCCGGCGCGACAGCTCGGTCTGCGCCTCGGCAAGCTCGGTGACGTCGCAGACGACGAACACGTGGCCGCCATCGGGCAGCGGCGCCGTGCGGACCTCGACGAAGGCGCCGTTCGGCCGGCGGCGCCGGCGAAGCTGCGGCTGCGAGAGATCGTGGGCGAACTGGACGGCTGCGAGCTCTGCCGGGTCGCCCTCGCCGAACTCGCCGCTTTCCGCCCGGCGCAGCAGGACGTCGAACAGCGCGTCGCCGACGGCGACGGGCGTGCCGCTCATGATCCGGCCATAGGCCTCGTTCAGCATCGTCAGGCGGCGGTCCGGCCCATAGACGGCGATGCCGTGCGGCACCTGGTGCAGGATGCTGTCCAGCAGGCTGGCGCGGCGCCGGGACTCATCTTCGGCGCCGGCGAGCGGCGTGATGTCCGAAACCGTGAGCGTGAAGCCGCCGTCCGGCATGGGCTCGGACTGCACGTCGATGACCTGGCCGCCGGCGCGGCGGCGGCGGAAGGACGACGTGCGGGAACGGTCCAGCGCCAACTGCCCGGCCAGGAACAGGCTGCCATCCATCGAGGCGTAGTCCTCACGCGCCTGCATGGCCTGCAGCAGGTCGCTGAAGGGCATGCCGGTGGCGACCGATGGCGGGGACAGGCCCAGCAACTCGGCGAAGCGGCGGTTGTGCAAGGCGATGGCGCGGTTGGGGGCGAAGACCGCCAGGCCGATCCGGAGGTCGGCGACCGCGGCATAGACCCGGGCGACGACCGTCTCCGCCTCGTCGCGCAGCGCGGTCACCGACGTGGTTTCGGTCACGCAGACCATGTGGCCGCCCGTGGGCAACGGCACGGTGTGGCTTTCGAAGGTGCGGCCGTCGGGGTGGCGGCGGCGGATGCGGGTCTCGTGATCGACGTCGCGGTTGGCGAGGTCCTGGGCCTGGGTTTCCGGGTCGCCGGGGCCGAGCAGGCCGCGATAGGCGATCAGGCGGGCGTTGTCCGAAAGGGACGAGAGCGGCCGGAAGGTGCCCGGTGGGAAGCCCAGGGTCTGGCAGTAGGTGGCGTTGGCGAGAACAAGGCGCCGGTCCTCGTCATAGATGACGAGGCCGACGGGAAGCGCTTCGAGAAGCGCCCGGCTGTCGAGCAGGCCGCGGATGAAAAGCTCGTTCACATGACCTCACGGTTCGCTGCCATACCGATATGGATATGGAGCGACACAAGGGAAATCGTCAGCAGAAGCATGGCCATGCCCTGGTGCGCGGCGCCCAGCGCGACAGGAACCGCCCAGAGCAGCGTGACCACCCCCAGCGCGTATTGCAGCAGCACGGCGGCCCCGAGCGTCAGCAGGGCCGCGCGTGGGGCGCCCGAGGCGCCACGCAAACCCAGCAGCACGACGAAGGCGGCCGTCGCGGCGGTCAGGGTGGCAAGAACGCGATGGTTGAATTGCACGGCTGCGATGTTCTCGAAAAAGTTGAGGTAGAAAGGCTGAAGAACTGCATAGTCCTCCGGTACCAAGCGACCATCCATGAAAGGAAAGGAATTGTATGTGAGGCCCGCCCGCAGCCCGGCGACGAAGCCGCCGGCGGCGATCGTTGCGGCGACCAGCGTGCACACCAGCGCGAGCCCGTGCCGGGTCCCGGCCGTCGATCGGCCCGCCGCGGCCCCCGACGCCTGCCGCCAGACGCCGAGGGCCGTCCAGAGCAACGCGGCGTAAAGCCCGGTTGCCAGCGCCAGATGGGCAACCAGCCGATAGGCGGAAACGGCCGTGCTGTCGGCGGCGAACCCGCTGGCGACCATGAACCAGCCGACGGCGCCCTGCAGGCCGCCCAGCACCAGCAGGCCGGTCAGGCGGAGCGCCAGGCCACGGCCGATCCGCCCGCGGATGGCGAACCAGACCAACGGGAGCAGCAGGGCCGCCCCCATCAGCCGGCCCCAGAACCGGTGCGCCCACTCCAGCCAGAAGATGTGCTTGAAGCCGTCGAGGCCGAACCCCTGGTTCACCAGGGCATATTGCGGGATCTTCTGATACAGCGCGTAAAGCCGCCCCCATTCCGTGTCCGACAGCGGCGGCAGCGTGCCCAGCAGCGGCGCCCACTCCATGATGGACAGGCCGGACCCGGTCAGGCGCGTGGCGCCGCCCAGCGTGACCATCACCAGGATCATGCCGCACAGCCCGAACAACCAAAGCGCCACAGGGCGCAGGCGGGCATCGGCGACCGGGAAGCCCGGGGGCGGGGTTGGATCGAACGGCATCGTCACATCCTAAAAGCTGCACCCCGATTACATGTGCCGCAGTCCGAGTGTTGCGAGGCAACGTCTCACATCCGTCCCGGGGTTGCGACCACAGGGCGCCGGGTGCTACCGCCCAACCCGATGTCGGACCCCCCACCAGCGCTGTCAGTCGTCGTTCCGGTTCGTAATGAAGGGCCTAACGTGGTTCCGTTGGTAGCGGAAATACGCCTGGCGCTCGCGGGAATCCCTCACGAAATCGTGTACGTCGATGACGGCAGCGGCGATGACACGCCGGCCAGGCTGGCCGAGGCGGGCGTGGTCGCGCGCCGGCACCGGGTCAGCTGCGGGCAGAGCGCGGCGATCGTGACCGGCGTCCGGGCTGCACGGGGCGTGTGGATCGCGACGCTGGATGGCGACGGGCAGAACGACCCGGCCGACATCCCGGCGCTGTTCGCGCGGGCGCAGCAGGGCGGCGGCGCGGATGCCGGCCCGCTGCTGGTCGCCGGGCACCGGACACGGCGGCGCGACAACTGGACCAAGCGGCAGACGTCGCGCATCGCCAACCGCATCCGTGCCGCGTTGCTGCACGACGCGACGCCGGACACGGGATGCGGGCTGAAGCTGTTCCGCCGCGATGCGTTCCTGGAGCTGCCGCATTTCGATCACATGCACCGCTACCTGCCGGCGTTGTTCATCCGGGCGGGCGGGCGCGTGGAATCGGTGCCGGTGAACCACCGGCCGCGGATCCGGGGCACGTCCAATTACGGCACGCTGGACCGGCTGTGGGTCGGGCTGTTCGACCTGGTGGGGGTCTATTGGCTGCAGCGCCGGTGGCGGCGGCCGGAGATCGAGCAGCCGTGACGCGCTGGCTGCGCCTGGCGGCCCGGCCGGCGCTGCTGCTGGCCGGGCTGGCGGCGGCCGGGCTGCTGCTGCGCTGGGTGGGGCTCGATGGCGTGGTGGCGCGGGCCGGGGAGCAGGGGCCGGCGGTGTTCGTGGCGCTGGGCGCGGTCGCCTGCACCGTGGGCGTGCCGCGCCAGGTGGTGGCCTATGCGGGCGGGCTCGCCTTCGGGTTCTGGCCCGGCTCGGCGCTGGCGCTGGTTGCCGAGGCGCTGGGCTGCGCGGCGGATTTCTTCTGGGCCCGGCTGGTGGCGCGCCGCTGGGCGCAGGCGTGGCTCGCGCGCGGCGGACGGGTGGCGCGGCTGGAGCGCTTCCTGGTGTCCAACGCCTTCAGCGCGACGCTGACGCTGCGGCTGCTGCCGGTCGGGAGCAACATCGCGCTGAACCTGCTGGCGGGCGTTTCCGGCGTGGCGGCGGCGCCGTTCCTGCTGGCCTCCGTGTTGGGATACGTGCCGCAGACGGCGGTGTTCGCGCTGCTGGGCGGCGGGGTCCGGGTGTCGGACGGCCTGCGGATGGGGCTTGCGGCGGGGCTGATGGCGGCTTCGGTGGCCCTGGGGATTGCGCTGATGCGGCGGCGGCCGGGGCCGGAGGGTTAGAGCGGTATCGTTTCAGGTTGCTCGGACCTGAAACGAGGTTCCGCGTTCTTAATCAACAAACTAGGGTCAGGACCCATAACGGGTTGACCCGGCTCGACCGCGTCTGATTCTGATTCATGCGGGAGGAGCCCCGTCATGAGTGAACAGTTTTGGCTGTCC
>JAYUCA010000477.1:0-3426 GCA_043740535.1 Rhodospirillales bacterium
CCTCGAGCTGGAAGTCCTTCAGGATGACGTGCCGGGTCTCCACCACGAGTTCAGCCCGAACGGGCGAGGCCATGCCCGCCAGCGCGATCAGGCCAGCCAGAAAAGTCTTCAACATCTCGGTTCCCCCCGCCGAAGCGGCTTGCCCGCCCCCGGGCTCAGTACATCCTTTCGCGGTATGCCGTCTCCACCCGTTCCTCCGCATCCGCGACCGTCACTGTCCTGAGCTGCTCGGCAAGGATCTGTCCCAGGCTGGGGAAGCTGCTGCTCTCGACCTGCGCCGCCGGGTCCCACAGGCGGCTGCGGCGGAGCGCTTTGGCGCAGTGGAAGAACGCCTCCTCGATATGGATCAGCATGCCGGTCTTCGGCGCCCGGCCATTGACCTCGCAGTCCGCAAGCCGCTCCGGATCGGCGGTCAGGCTGGCCGTGCCGTTGACGCGGAACGTCTCGTCGATGCCGGGCACGAAGAAGATCAGGCCCACGCCGGCTGCGCTCGTGAGGTTGCTGAACGTGTCCGCCCGGTTGTTGCCGGGCCGGTCCGGCAGCAGCAGGGTGGTGTCGTCCAGCACCTGCACGAACCCCGGCGGATCGCCCCGCGGGCTTGCGTCCATGCGACCGTCCCGGTCCGCCGTCGCGATCACCAGGAACGGCGACAGCGCGATGAAGGCGCGGCAGTGCCTGTCGAGCCGGTGTTGCACCTTCTTGGCGGCCAGATCGCTGACCTTCCCAAGATGGGCCCGCAGGGATTCCAGATCGGGGATATCGTTCATCAGCGCATCCTGGCCCGATCGAGCCCGAAAACGCAACACGACCGCGTGCCCATTCACCACATGACGGCCCTTGCCCCAAACCGTCCCGGGGGCACATATAGGCTCATCATGACCCGACGCCCTTCGCGCACCCGGGCCTTTGCGCCTGACCCGGATGCGAAACCGGGCCGCTCATGCGACAGCTACGGCTGTGCCGCGGCCGGCGAGTATCGGGCGCCGAAGTCTCGCACATCGATCAACCAGTACCACTGGTTCTGTCTGGAGCACGTGCGCGCCTACAACGCGTCGTGGGATTATTACAAAGGCATGACACCGGGCCAGATCGAGGCAGAGACGCGGATGGACACCGCCTGGCAGCGTCCGACATGGCCGCTCGGCAGCCTCGGCGGGCAGGCTTTCGACGAGACACAGCTGCGTGACCCGCTGCAGATGCTCGCCACCGGCCGAATCAAGCGCGAGGCGCCACGCACCAACATCCCGTCCGAGTTGCGCGACCCGATCCAGACGCTGGGGCTGGACTGGCCCGTGGCGATGGATGCACTGAAGACCCGCTACAAGGAACTCGCCAAGCGCCACCACCCTGACGCCAACGGCGGCGACCGGGCGGCGGAGGAGCGTTTGAAATCGATCAACCTCGCCTACGCGGCCGTCCGGGTCTATCTGACGGACACGCCGCGGATGGCGCGGGCCAGCTAGGCACGAGCTTTCGCAATGCAGCAGAACCGGGCTAGACTAACGGGCGGCCAGGGTGACCGCCGGGATCATACACAGGATTTCAGAGGCTTATGAACAACATCGCTGCCCTCGCTGACGCGCGCGCCACCCCTACCTCGGCCATCAACGTGCCTGATATCACGGTGAATGCGCGCGAGGTGTTCGGCATCGACTTTGACATGGATGCGCCCGCATTCTCCGTCTCGACGGAGCACGTGCCGGAGATCGACCCGGCCTATAAGTTCGACCGGGAGACGACGATCGCGATCCTGGCGGGGTTCGCGTTCAACCGCCGGGTCATGATCCAGGGCTACCACGGCACGGGGAAGTCGACCCATATCGAGCAGGTCGCCGCACGCCTCAACTGGCCCTGCATCCGCGTCAACCTCGACAGCCACATCAGCCGTATCGACCTGATCGGCAAGGACGCCATCGTCCTGAAGGACGGCAAGCAGATCACCGAGTTCCGCGAGGGCATCCTGCCGTGGGCGCTGCAGCACCCGTGCGCCCTGGTGTTCGACGAGTATTACGCGGGCCGGCCGGACGTGATGTTCGTCATCCAGCGGGTGCTGGAGGTCGAGGGCCGGCTGACCCTGTTGGACCAGAACCGCGTGATCCGCCCGCACCCCAGCTTCCGCCTGTTCTCGACCGCCAACACCGTGGGCCTCGGCGACACGACGGGCCTGTATCATGGCACGCAGCAGATCAACCAGGGCCAGATGGACCGCTGGAACATCGTCGCCACGCTGAACTACCTGCCGCATGCGCAGGAGACGGCGATCGTCATGGCCAAGATCGGCGCCGAAATGACCGACAAGGCCATGAAGAAGCAGGTCGAGAGCATGGTGGCGCTGGCGGACCTGACGCGCGCCGGGTTCATCAACGGGGACATCAGCACGGTGATGTCGCCGCGCACGGTGATGACCTGGGCCGACAACGCCCGCATCTTCAAGGATATCGGCTTCGCGTTCCGGCTGACGTTCCTGAACAAGTGCGACGAGGCGGAGCGCAGCACGGTGGCCGAATACTACCAGCGCTGCTTCAACGAGGAGCTGCCGACCGGGCTGCTGGCGCCGCGCAAAGGCTTGTAATCCTTCATGAGCGGCACGAACAACAAGGACAACAACCGCACCGAGGACTTCAAGCGCGCCACCGCCGGCGTGCTGCGGGCCATCGCGCAGCAGCAGGATGTCCAGGTCGCGTTTCAGCCCGGCCCCTCCGGCCTGGTCGGCAAGCGCGCCCGGCTGCCGCTGCCCACCCGCGCGCTGCCGCCCGCCGAGATGGCCAAGCTGCGCGGCGCCGCCGACAGCGTGGCGCTGCGGCTACGGCACCACGACGACGCGGTGCATGCCGCGCGCAGCCCGGGCCGGCGCGAGGCGAAGGACGTCTATGACGCGCTGGAGCAGGCTCGGGTCGAAACCATCGGCGCCAGGCACATGGCCGGGGTCACGGCCAATCTGCGCGCCCGGCTGAACGAGGAGTGCGAGGCCGAAGGCTACGACCGCATGACCCGCAAGGACCAACTTCCGCTGCCGGCCGCGCTGTCGTTGCTCGCGCGGGAGATGATGTCCGGCCAGCCGGCCCCGGCCGCCGCGTCGAAGATCCTCGAATCCTGGCGCGGCACCTTGGGCGACGACGCCGAACACGCGCTGGCCGAGATGGCGCGGACGCAGGAGGACCAGACCGGCTTCACCCGCGCCGCCCGCAAGCTGCTGGCGGCCCTGAACCTGGCCGAAGCCGAAATCGAAGCCGAGCCGGACGACCAGACCGAGGAAGGCGAGGAAGGCGGCGAACAGTCCGGCAGCCAGGACAATGCCGAGCAGAGCGAAGGCGACAGCCAAAGCGACGCCGAAAGCACGCTGGGCGCGCAGCCCGAGCAGATGGAGGGCGACTCCAGCGACGACCAGGGCGATGACGACGCCGAGGAGGACGCCGCCGCCGCCGA
>JAYUCA010000478.1:0-3398 GCA_043740535.1 Rhodospirillales bacterium
CCACGCCAGCCCGAACCCGGACCGGGTGATCGCGGTCGACCCGGCCACCGGGACCGTCATCACGAGCCTGGCGCTGGCGCAGGACTACAACACCACCGGCGGCGCCTACGACAAGACCACCGGCCATCTGTTCCTGCTCGACCGCCGCGCCAACCCGACCAAGGTCGTCGAGGTGAACCCGGCCACCGCCGCCGAGATCAGCAGCTTCGCGCTGCCGTTCAACGCCGCCGAAGCCGGGCTTGCGGTCAATCCCGTCACCGGCAACCTGTGGTACGCTTCGGACGCCAGCGGCAACGCCGTCGAGCTGTCCAGGACCGGGGCGGTGCTGCGCACGTTCAACCTGGTGACACAGAACGTCCCGGCGAACACCGCGACCGGCCTTGCGTTCGACGCCGCCGGCACGACGCTGTTCGTCAGCACAGGCCAGGGCGCCGTGTACAAAGTGACGGTATGAACAGACCGGGGCAGGCGTGCTGAACCGCTCCCCAGGCGAGCGCACGGCGCCCGTCCCCACCGGACGCCTGCTATCCGACCCGTCGGCCGGGGAAGCGCCGGCCGACGTCTGGACCATCCTGGGCGACCCGGCAACAGGAACCGCACAATACTGCAAGGCCTGGCTGGCCATGCAATGCGGGCTGATCCCCGGCGCCAGATCCGGTCTGCTGGTCCTGATCGGGCCAGGCGGCGCACCCGCGCCGGCCGCCCTGTGGCAAGGCGCCGCCAGGACCGCCGAGCTGACCCGCATGGCCGCCCGCGCCATCGCCGACCGCCGCACGGTCATCGCCTGGGGCCGGCCGGACGGCGCCGGCGCCGCTCCCGACGCGATCACCCTGACCGTGGCCCAGCCGTTCGGCCCGGCGGAAACCCCCTATGGCGCCGTCGCGATCGCGGTGTCGCCCGAGGGCGGCATCGACCGCGCCGACCCCGAGGGCGTCGCGCGCCAATTGCGTGGCGGTTCGGGCTGGCTCGAGCTGCTCGGCCAGCGCGAAGGGTCGAGGTCGGCCCTGGCCGAACACGCCGAGACCAGGCTGGCGCTGCAGCAGGCGGCTTCGGCCATGGACGCGCTCGCGGTGATCGGCGAGCACCCCCGGCTGGTTCCGTCGGCGATGGCGGTCGCCAACGAGCTGGCGACGCGGCTGCGCTGCCAGCGCGTCTCGATCGGCCTGGTGCGGAACGGCGCCATCCGTCTCCAGGCGATGTCCCACGCGGCGGGCTTCCAGCGGTCGAGCGGGATCGTCGATGCGATCGAGGACGCGATGGAGGAGGCGCTGGCGCAGGGCGCGCCGGTCGGCTTCCCGCCGCCGCCGGCAGGGCCGGACAGCACCGGCCTCGATATGGTCTGCATCAGCCATCACGCGCTGGCGAAGGCGTCGGGCGCCGCCAGCGCCGTGCTGTCGGTGCTGCTGCCTGGCGCCAGCGGCCAGGCGACGGGGGTGCTGACGCTGGAACGCCATCGCGGCGAGCCGTTCGATGGCCGCACCGTCACGCTGGCCTCGGCCATCGCCGCCCTCGCCGGGCCGGTCATCGGCCTGCAGGTGCGCGGGCATCGCTGGGTGGCCGGGCGGGCCGTCGACATGGCTTCGCATGGCATAGGGCTGGTGCTGGGCCCACGCCGGCCGGCGCTGAAGCTGGCTGCGCTGGCGGCGGGCGTCGCGCTGACCTGGATGGCGTTGGCGACCGGCGTCCACCGCGTCGGCGCGCGCGCCGTGGTGGAGGGCGAGGTGCAGCGGGCCGCCGTGGCGCCGTTCGACGGCTTCGTGGTCCAGGCGCCGGCGCGGGCCGGGGACACCGTGCGCGCCGGAGACCTGCTGGCCGCGCTCGACGACCGGGAGCTTCAGCTCGAAAGCGTCAAGGCCTGGGCAGAGCGCGACAAGCTGCGGCAGCGCCACCAGGAGGCGATGTCGAAGCACGAGCGCGCCGGGGCCGCGGTGCTGGCGGCGCAGATCGACCAGGCGCAGGCGGTGCTCAGCCTGGCGCAGGACAAGCTGGCCCGGACCCGCATCGTCGCGCCCGTCGACGGGATCGTGGTGTCCGGGGACCTCAGCCAGATGCTCGGCTCCCCGGTCGAGCGCGGCAAGGTGCTGTTCGAGGTGGCGCCGATGGACCGGTTCCGGCTGGCGATCCAGGTCGATGAAGTGAATGTGCGCTGGGTCAAGCCGGGCCAGACCGGCACGCTGCGCCTGGCCAGCATGCCGGGGCAGCCCGTGGCGTTCACGGTGACCGGGCGCATGCCCGTCGCCAACGCGGAGGACGGACGCAACGTGTTCCGTGTCGAGGCGGCGCTGGACAGCGGCGCCGTCAGCCTGCGGCCCGGCATGGAGGGGATCGCCAAGGTCGATGTCGGCGAGCGGAACCTGCTGTGGGTCTGGCTGCACCCGGTGTATGAGACGGTGATGCTGGCCCTGTGGAAATGGGCGCCGTAGCGGGATGGCCAGCTCGGAAGCATTCCTGAGCCCGTCCTGGTATCGCGTCGCCGGGGTGCGGCCGCAATTGAGCGAGCATGCCAGCGTGCGGATGCACCGGTATCGCGGCAAGCCCTGGTATGTGGTCAGCGACGTGGCCGGCGGCCGGGTGCACCGGCTGACGCCCGCCGGCTGGAGCATCGTCGCCGCGATGGACGGGCGCCGAACGCTCGATGCCATCTGGCAGGAGGCGGCCAGGCGGCTGGGCGAGGACGCGCCGACGCAGGACCAGGTGCTGCAGCTGATGGGCCAGCTGCATGTGCACGACCTGCTGAAGGCCGACGTCGCGCCCGACACGCGGGAGCTGCTGGAGCGCCAGCAGCAGCAGGAGCGGCGGCGGTGGCGCGGCCTGCTGAACCCGCTCGCGCTGCGGATCAGGCTGTGGAACCCGGACCCTCTCATCCGCCGTCTGCTGCCGGTGCTGGGGCCGTTGTTCAGCCTGCCCGGGCTGCTGCTGTGGCTGGCCTTGGTGACGCCGGCGCTGCTGCTCGCCGCGCAGCACTGGACGGAGCTTGCGACCGATGTCGGCGACCGGATCCTGGCTGCCGACAACCTGCTGCTGCTGGCCATCTGCCTGCCGCTGACGAAGGCATTGCACGAGCTGGGGCATGGGATCGCGACCCGCCGCTTCGGGGGCGCCGTGCCGGACATGGGCATCATGTTCATGGTCATGCTGCCGATGCCGTATGTGGACGCCTCGGCGGCGGCCGGGTTCCGATCCCGGTTGCGGCGCGTCACCGTAGGCGCCGCGGGCATGCTGGTCGAGACGGCGCTGGCTGCGGCCGCGATGTATGTCTGGGTCATCGTCGAACCAGGCCTGGTGCGGGCGCTGGCCTTCAACGTCCTGTTCGCGGCGAGCGTCACGACGGTGCTGTTCAACGGCAACCCGCTGATGCGCTACGACGGGTATTACATCCTGTCCGATCTGATCGACAT
>JAYUCA010000479.1:0-22994 GCA_043740535.1 Rhodospirillales bacterium
CCTCTGACCACACAGCCTACACGGGCACGCCCAATCGAAAAAAGCCTCAGCCTACGACTGCAAAGCTCTTCCAGAACTCACTCCGACAGGCTGCTAGGCTCCGGGCGAAGCCTGCGCTGGGGTCAGCCGGTCAGGGATGAGCGGGGGACGGCTGTTGGGCACGCGAACCGGCTCGGCTTGGCGGACGCGCGGCACGAATCTCGCTTGCAGGTCTCCGGCGGTCATCGGACGGCCGTAATGGTATCCCTGACCGACCTCGCAACCCAGGGCGGACAGATGGCGTGCAGTGGCCGCGTCCTCGATGCCTTCCGCGGTCGTGACGATGGCCAGGCTTTTGCTCAACCCGATGATGGCACCGACGATCTTGGCGCTTTCGGCCTTGTCGTGCAGCGACATCACGAAGGACCGGTCGATCTTGATGCGGTCGAACGACAGTTGGTGCAGGTGGGCCAGGCTCGAATAGCCGGTGCCGAAATCATCCAGCGCGACCCGGATGCCCACGGCCTGGATGGCGAGCAGGATCGCCCGGGCGGTCGCCGCCGACGAGATCACGCCCGCCTCGGTGACTTCGATCTCCAGCCTTTGCGGCGGGAAACTTGCTTCGGCCAGGATTGCCAGAAGCTGCGTCGGCAACCGGCGGTCGCTCAGATGGCTCGGCGATATGTTGAGGGCGATGAACCAATGCTGCGGCCAGCCCGCTGCCGCCTTGCAGGCCCGGCGCAGCAGGTTGAAGGTCATCACCGGGATCAGGCCCGCGTCCTCGGCGAGCGGGATGAAAACATCCGGCGGAACGGCGCCGCGGACCGGGTGGCGCCAGCGTGCGAGGATTTCGACGCCGATGATCGACTCGTCATCCAGCCGCACCAGCGGCTGGAAATAGGGCTGGATTTCGTCTGCCGCGATGGCCGCGGCGAGTTCCGCCTGCAAGGTGATCCGGGTTCGCAAGTCTTCTTCCATGCTCGGATCATAGAAGTAGTAGCTGCCCTGTCCGGTCCGCTTCACGTGGTACATCGCCGCATCGGCCATCCGCAGCAGCACGCCGGGGTCGGTCGCGTGCGCCGGACACAGCGCTATGCCGATGCTGACGCCGATGCTGAGCGCCAGTCCATCCACCATGATGGGTTCATTCAGCGCGGCGACCATGCGATCCGCCAGCCGGGCCGGACCGTCCTCGGACGCCTTGTATTCCACGATGGCGGCGAACTCGTCGCCGCCAAGCCGGGCCAGGATGCCCTGCCGGCGCATCACCGAGCGGAACCGGGCCGCGACCTCGCTCAACACAGCGTCGCCGACCGCGTGACCGTGCATGTCGTTGATCGGCTTGAACCGGTCCAGGTCGATCAGCAGCACGCCGCAGTCAGTCTGGCCGCGCGCCACCCGGGCCATCTCGCGCTCCAGCTCTTCGGCGAACACCCGGCGGTTGGGCAGGCCGGTCAGCGCGTCGTGCCTGGCCATGTCCACGATCTTCTCGGCCTGCCGATGCAGGTCTTCCGTCGTCTGCCGCAAGCTGCGCGTCAGCGCCTCCAGCTGCCGCGTGCGCCGCTGCGATACCGCCATGTAGGCAAGAATCATGGCCGTCAGCAGCAGGCCGATGCAGGCCGGCGCCATGGCGAACCATGCGCCGACCAAGGGCGCGGCGCCGCCCGTCGGCACGAACAGCACACCCCATTGCTGATCGAACATCATGGCCGTCCCCTCCCAATGCGGGAGGCTGCGCAAATCCTGTTCGGCGGGCGCCGCGCCCTCCCGCCCTGCGTCAGGACGCCAGTAGACCAGGCGGTCGTTGGCCGGGCGGAGCGGGTCGAACAAATACATGTCGATGCCGCCCAGCCCAAGCCGGGTTCGGGCGATGTTCTCGATCAAGGCCGGAATGTCGAAGACGCCGAACAACAGGCCGTCCGGCTCCGCAGCCTCGATCGAGCCGGTCCGTTCTGCGTCGTAGACAGGAATGAAGCCGACCATCGCCCCCCGTTCCCGCGGGACGGCGTTGGTGGCCAGCGGCGGCGTGCCGGCCGGCCGGCCGGTGGCGATCGCGCGGCCGGCGGCGGCGCGGCGGATGGGTTCGGACTCGACATCGAACCCGATCACGTCCGAACGCTTGTCGCCGGACGCGACGTAGGTGATCGGATAGTATTCCGGCCGGGGCGGCGACGGCACCGCCCTGCCCTGGCTGTCCCGGGCGAAGATCTGGAACGCCGGGTAACCCGAGCGGCGCATCATCTGCTCGAAGGCATCCCGGCCGTTGCCGGGGACATGCGGCGCCCATCCGGTCTCGCGCAGGTCGGCCGTCCGGCCGTGCAGCGCGTCGAAGAAGTGGAGGAACTCCGGCCGCTCGATGGGATGGCCGCTCGATTCGTATAGCGTGCGGAGCGCCTCCAGGACGCTGCCCGCGGCATGCAGGTCGTTGTTCAGGATCGATAGCTGGGCTTCGGCACGGTTCTGGAAATCCAGCACCGACACCTGGTGACGCCACGCGGCCGACAGCTGGAACAGGCCGATCGACGCGGCGATCCCGATCACCGCGGTCAGGACGATATGCAACGAGGGCCGCATGCCGGCAAGAACGATCGGCAGGGATGGGACGAAACGTGAATGCGACATTCGCTCGCCATAAATGGGGTAGCCGGCTTGCGCTGCGAAACGTGCGCCGCCAACCGCAGGCTACGCTACGCCGGAATGGTTACCCCGGTCTGAACCGCTCGATCGGCCGCGTCTCGATGATCACCTGGGCGAAAGCGTACGGGAATTCGTCCGTCATCGTCAGATGAACCCAGGCCCGCTCGCCCGCGGGCGTCATCGCGGCCAGCCGCGCCAGCGCGCCGCCGGTCAGATGCAGCGTCGGCCGCCCGCCCGGCTGGTTCACCACGCCCATGTCCGAGTGGAACACGCCCAGCCGGAAGCCGGTGCCCAGCGCCTTCGCGCAGGCCTCCTTCGCGGCGAACCGCTTGGCGTAGGTGCCGGCGTGCAGGGCCGGGGTGCGCCGCCCCGCCCTCGCCCGCTCCGCCTCGGTGAAGACGCGCTGGATGAAGCGGTCGCCGTGCCGCGCCAGCACGCGCTCGATGCGGCGGATGTCGCAGATGTCGGCCCCGATGCCCAGGATCACGCGCGGATCACCCTTTCGCCCGCTCCACCTGGGTCACGCCCGAGGCCGCGCGCAGCCCGGCGATGACGGTGCCCAGGTGGCGCAGGTCGCGCACCTCCACATCCATCAGCACCTCGAAGAAATCCTGCTGCCGGTTGGTGACCTTCAGGTTGATCAGCGCGCCGTCGTGCTTGGCGACCGCGTTGGTCAGCGCCGCCAGCGCGCCAGACGTGTTGCTGGCGATGGCGCTGATGCGGCCGGTGTGGGTCGCCTTGCTGCGCACGACCTCCGCCGGGTCCCAGTCGACGTCGATATAGCGCTCGGGCGTCGCGCCGAAGGCCTCGGCCGTCGGGCAGTCGCGCGTGTGGATCGTGACCCCCTTGCCGGTGCTGACGATGCCCAGGATGCGGTCGCCCGGCAGCGGGTGGCAGCAGCCGGCGTAGTGGATCACCATGCCGGAAACCAGACCCGTGATCGGCATCCCCTCTGACCGGGCGTTGGGCGACCGGGTCGCGCGGCCCGGCAGGCTGGGCGTCATGCGGGGCGCGCGGGACGCCTGGCGCAGTTCCGGGTAGGCGGCGTGGACCACGTCCTTCGGGCCGATGTTGCCGTTGCCGACGGCCACGTACAGGTCGTCCCGCGAAGCCGCCTTCAACAGCTTCAGCGCCGCTTCCAGTATCTTTTCCGAGCCGTCGACGCCTTCCTGGCGGAAGGCCTTGGTCAATGCCGCGCGGCCCTGGTCGATGTAGGTCTGGCGCTGCTGCTGGGCGACGTAGCGGCGGATGCGGGCGCGGGCCTTGCCGGTGACGACGAAGCGTTCCCACGCCGGGCTTGGGGTGCCGCCGCGGGCGGTCATGATCTCGACCTGGTCGCCGTTCTGCAGCTCGTGCCGCAGCGGCATCAGCCTTCCGTTGACCTTGGCGCCCACGCAGGTGTCGCCGACCTGGCTGTGCACGGCATAGGCGAAGTCGATCGGCGTGGCGCCGCGCGGCAGCTGGATCAGCTGGCCCTTCGGCGTGAAGCAGAAGACCTGGTCCTGATACAGCTCGAGCTTCGTGTTCTCCAGGAAGTCGTCGGCGGCCTGCGAGTTCTCCAGGATCTCGAGCAGGTCCTGCACCCAGCGGAACTTCTGCAGCTCGCTGCTGGCCGCGTCGCCCTGCTTGTACAGCCAATGCGCGGCCACGCCGTTCTCGGCGATGTCGTGCATCTCCTCGGTGCGGATCTGCACCTCGATCTTCTGGTTGCGCGGTTCGCGCAGCGTCACGCCCGTGTGCAGGCTTTTGTAGCCGTTCGATTTGGGCGTGCTGATGTAGTCCTTGAACCGCCCGGCGATCACCGGGTAGCCGGCGTGGATGCCGCCCAGGGCCACGTAGCAGGAGTCCCTGGACGGCACGACGATCCGGAACGCCATGATGTCGGACAACTGTTCGAACGCCACGTTGCGGCGCTGCATCTTCTCCCAGATCGAGAATATCGACTTCTCGCGCCCGGTGATCTCGATCGGCGCTGCCCCGGCCTCGGTGCAGACGCGGATCAGCTCCGCCCGCACCTCCTCGATCACGTCGGCCCCCTGGCCGCGCAGGAAGTTGAGGCGGGCCTGGATCGTGTCGTAGGCCTCAGGCTCCAGCTGCGCGAACGACAGCGTCTGCAGTTCGGACTTCAGGCTGTCCATGCCGATGCGTTCGGCCAGCGGCGCGTAGATCTCCATCGTCTCGCGGGCGACGCGCTGCCGCTTCTCCTGGCTTTGCACGAAATGCAGCGTGCGCATGTTGTGCAGACGGTCCGCGAGCTTCACCAGCAGGACGCGGATGTCCTTGCTCATGGCCAGCACCAGCTTGCGGAAGTTCTCGGCCTGCTTGGTGCGGTCGGACTGCAGTTCGAGCCGGGTCAGCTTCGTGACCCCATCGACCAGGCCGCCGATCTCGGCTCCGAAGCGGCGGTCGATCTCGGCCTTGGTGACGCCGGTGTCCTCGATCGTGTCGTGCAGCAGCGCCGTCACGATGCTTGCGGTGTCGAGCCGGTAGCCGGCGAGGATATCGGCGACGGCAAGCGGATGCGTGATGTAGGGGTCGCCGTTCTCGCGCCGCTGCTGGCCGTGCGCCTGCATCGCCAGCACGTAGGCGGCATCCAGCAGGTCGATGTCGGCACGCGGGTCGTAGGCGCGGACCTTCTCCGTCAGCTCGAACTGCCGGACGATCTTCGGGCGCGTGGAGGGGGCAGGGTCGGAGGTGGCCCCGTCCGGCGACAGCAGCGGCTGCGCTACAGGCGTCACGGGGCCGGGCATCGCAGAGACAGGCGTTGCGACGCGCGGCGCCGCGGCCGGGCCCCGTTCAAGGCATCAGCGGCGGGAACGGCCACCCAGCTCGGCTTCGATGGCGGCCTCGATGTCCTCGGGGGCGAGGTCCTCGATGGGCATGTTGGACGCCTCTTCCTCGGCCGAGACGTCCTGCAGGCCGAAGATGTTCTGGTCGGTCGGGATGAGGTCCAGCACCTCCTCGTCCGCCGGCTCGGGCTCTGGCGCGCGGGACAGGGACTTGATCAGGTCCTGCTCCAGCGCCGGCAGGCTGATGGTCTCGTCGGCGATCTCACGCAATGCCACGACGGGGTTCTTGTCGTTGTCGCGATCGACCGTCAGCTCCTCGCCGCGGCTGAGGTTGCGTGCGCGTTGGGCGGCAATCAACACCAGCTCGAACCGGTTGGGGATCTTCTGGACGCAATCTTCGACAGTCACGCGCGCCATGCGCTGCCACTCCGGTCATCAGGGGAAGTGGGTATCTAGGGCGGCAGGACCGATCGTGCAAGCATTGTTCGTAGCAAAGACGGCGATCCCGTCCTGGCTGGTCGCGGCGAGCATCTCGGCCGGGGTGCGGTGCAACAGCGGATGGCGCCAATCCGGCGCGACGTCGGCCAGCGGGGCCAGGACGAAAGCCCGGTCCGACAGCCGCGCGTGCGGAAGCGTCAGCTGCGTCGTGTCCATGCAAAGCCCATCGAGCGCGAGCAGATCCAGGTCCAGCGTGCGGGCGGCATTAGCCTGCCCGCGGACGCGTCCGGCTTGCGCCTCGATGCCCTGCAAAGCGGCCAGCAGCGCCATGGGGTCCGCTTCGCCAGCCAGTTGGACCGCGCCGTTGATGTAGTCGGGCTGGCCGGACGGGGGCACGGGGGACGATCGATACCAACGGGAGCAACCGGCCAGCCGAAGACCCGGCAGGTCCGCGAGTCGTCCCACCGCCCAACGGCAGGTCTCGAGCGGGGTGCAGCCGCCGGGCCCCGGCAGATTGGCCCCGATGGCCACCAAAATCATGCGGTGCAGCATTACATCTTCCTGTCGAGAACCGAGATGGTCTACATTTTACGACGATGCGACCCTGGCGCACCCGATCTTCAAGAGCGTGGATATGAATTTTCTCCAAAACGAGCGCACCGCCTTGTTCATCGACGGCGCGAACCTGTACTCCGCCTCCCGCCATCTCGGCTTCGATGTCGATTATCGCAACCTGCTCGAGTTCTTCCGCAGCAAGACGACGGTCGTGCGGGCGTACTATTACTCGGCGCTGCTGGACACCGAGGAATATTCGCCGCTGCGGCCGCTGACGGACTGGCTGGCGTATAACGGCTACAACCTGGTGACCAAGACGGCGCGGGAGTTCACCGACGCGACGGGCCGGCGGCGCATCAAGGGCAACATGGATGTCGAGCTGACGGTCGACATGCTCGAGCTGGCGCCGCGGATCGAGCACGCCGTGCTGTTCAGCGGCGACAGCGACTTCCGCCGCCTGGTGGAGGCGGTGCAGCGCCAGGGCGTGCGGGTGTCCGTCGTTTCGTCCGTGCGGACGTCGCCGCCCATGGTCGCCGATGAGCTGCGACGCCAGGCAGACCAGTTCGTGGAGCTGGCGGACATCGCGCCCGAATTCACCCGGCGGCCGACCGATGTCCGCCGCGCGCCCCCGCGCACGCCACCGGAAAGCGTTGACACTGCTAATGCCGGCTAGGCCGGCGGGACTGGTAATGCCGGCTAGGCCGGCGGGACTGGCAATGCCGGCTGAGCCGCAGAGCGACTGCCCGCTCTGTCCGCGGCTGGTCGAATACCGCCGGTTGAACCAGGCAGCCAACCCGTCATGGTTCAACCAGCCGGTGCCCAGCTTCGGGCCGGTGGACGCGCCGCTGCTGGTCGTCGGCATGGCCCCGGGGGTCAAGGGCGCGAACCGGACGGGGCGGCCGTTCACCGGCGACCATGCCGGGATGCTGCTGTATTCGACGCTGCTGAAGTTCGGGCTGGCGGCCGGGCACTATGACGCGCGGCCGGATGACGGGATGAGCCTGGTGCGGTGCCGGGTCGTGAACGCCGTGCGCTGCGTGCCCCCTGCCAACCTGCCGACGCCGGAGGAGGTGCGGACCTGCAACATCTATCTCGCCGGCGAGATGGGCGGCATGCCAGGCCTGCGTGTGGTGCTGGCGCTCGGCGTGCTGGCGCACAACGCCGTGCTGCGGGCATGCGGGCTGGTGCCGAGCAGGACGCCGTTCCGGCACGGGGCCTCGATCGAGCTGCCGGCCGGAATTGCGGTGACCGACTGTTATCATGTGTCGCGCTACAACACGAACACCGGCGTGCTGACCACGGCGATGTTCGAAGCCGTCATCGGCGGCATCGTGACCCGGCTGGGATAGGGTCAGGCCGTGCGGGCGATGGCGGCGTCGATGGCCTCGCGCAGCTTGCCACGGCCAGGCTCGTCATCGGAGCCGTAGGTGCCAAGGATGGCGCCGTCGCGGCCGATCAGCACCTTGTAAAAGTTCCAGCGCGGCTCCCACTTCGTTTCCGCCCGGACCCATTGGTAGAAGGGTGCAGCGTCCCGGCCCTTCACGTGCGCCAGGCCGGACATCGGGAAATCGACGCCGTAGGTCAGCTCGCAGAACTCCTTCACGGCGCCGTTGCTGTCTTTCTCCTGGCCGAAATCCTGACTGGGAATGCCGACGACGGAAAAGCCCTTCATGCCGAGATCGCGGTGCAGGGCTTCGAGCTGCTTGTATTGCGGGGTGTAGCCGCAATAGCTGGCGGTGTTGACGACCAGCATCACCTTGCCGCGAAAGGACGCGAAATCGAGCGTGCCCTCGTCGATCGAGGTCATGCTGAACTGCCAGGCGAGGCCCGGCGCAGGCGCGGCGGCCGTCATGAGGATGCCGGCCGCGGACGCGATGGCGGTTCTGCGGGGAATGGACATGGTGGACGCTCCGATCGCATGGCTGCTTTCAACAATTAGCAGATAGGCCGTCCTGGCTGTCTTCAAGCGCCCCTGCCCCACATGAGCTGCGACGCTGCGAGCACTCGCCAAGCCGGTGAAGCGAGGCGCCTAGAGCGTGATCGTTTGAGGTTGACCTAATACCAGAGGCATTAAGTAATGACTCGTCATCGCGAGCCCTTGCGAAGCGATCCAGGACCGATAGATCAGGTCTGGCCGCCCTGGACTGCTTCGCAAGAACTCGCAGTGGCGATGCGGACCGGTCAATGCTTAATATCCTTGGTATAAGCGTTCAGGCATACATCCGGCCGTCATCGCGAGCCCTTGCGAAGCGATCCACGGTCGATCGGGTGCGTGTGGCTCCTGGATTGCTTCGCCAAACGGCTCGCGATGACGAGGTAGGGCAACGTGAAGCAATCACGCTCTAAGAACGCGGAACCTCGTTTCAGGTCCAAGCAACCTGAAACGATACCGTTCTAAAGCGCGAACCGGCCCACATCGACGCCGGCTTCCTTCGCGAGGTCTGGCTCCTGCTGGATGAACGATGCGCCCGCGAGCATGTCATGCGCCTCGGCGCCGAGGCCCAGTGTCTTAGCCACGCTGCGCACGCCACGCATCAACGCCGCTGCGACGACCCGGTCGCCCTCATGCCGCTTCAACAGCGCCTCGCCGGCACGTTCGGAAATTCTCATGATGTCATTCCCCTCATCTCGGCCGGTGATCGGCCATACGGATCCAAGAGGACGCTTCCTACGATGTTGCAGTGCGACATGGGCATCCCGGCGACGGGGCGCAAGGAGCCGACCCTACGACGGCTGTCCCGGACTGCGGGGCGGCCTGAAAAGCAGCGCAGGGGCCTCGATGAACCTGCGGGACAGGCTCGCGCAGAGCAACGCCGGCGGCAGCGAAGCCGCGATCAGGCCCAGCGGCCCGATCTCCGGACCCAGCCACGCGACCACGGTCTGCTGGATGGGAAACGCATAGAGATACGCGCCATAGGAGACGTCGCCGGTGCGCCGCAGCAGCGCCTGGCCCAGCGGACGCCCCAGACCGAGCCACAGGACGACATAAGGCAGCGCCACATGCAGCACCAGCGGGGCCATCGGCGTCGGGATGGCGACGGCGAAGGCCAGCGCGCCGGCCGCCGCGAGCCACCCCCGGCATGGCACAGCGTCCCGGTAGGCCCAGAGCGTGGCGCCCATCAGGAAATGCAGCACGCAATCGACGATCGAGACGATCTTCAACGTCGCGAACACCGGTGGCGACAGCCCGGCCCCCGCCGCCATCGTCGCCCCCAGCAGCCCGAACCCCACGACCAGCGGCAGCAGCACCCAGCCCGGCCGCAGCAGGCCGGTCACCGAAAGCAGCAGCGCGCCCGCGTAGCACAGCACCTCGATCCGCAGCGTCCACAACGACCCGTTGACCACGAAGGGGACAGGATTGGCCTCGAACATGCCCGGAAGGCCCGCGGGCGGGCTGAACACCAGGCTGCGCGCGATGGCGATCCAGGCGGCGGGGTCGGACAGGTAGGCCATCACGGGCAAGGCGCTGGCGGCGGGGCCGAGGACGAGGGCCTGCAGGAAAATGACGGCGAGGAACGCCGGGTAGATGCGGAGGCACCGCGCGCGGGCGTAATCCGCAGGCCTGCCCCGCTCGGCGGAACGCGCGATCAGGAACCCGCTGAGCACGAAGAACATCGCCACCGCCAGGCCGCCGCCATCGGCGACGTGGCCGAGCAGGCGCGCGATCGGCTCGTCGTCAGGGTGTCCGGTCAGGACGAAGGCGTGGCTTGCCAGCACCATGATGGCCGCGACCAGCCGCATCAGGTCGAAGCTGTTGGCGCCGGTCGCGAAGGCGGAACCGAGCGTGGGTGCCTTCCCGCTGCCCCCAACGCCCGCTTCACCCCCGCGATGCATCCCCGGACTCACCCTACGGCGTCATCCCCCGACTTACCCTACGACGTCATCCCCGGGGCCTTCTTGACCCGGGGATCTCGCGGGCGTGACGTCCCGTGCTCCGGTGGCGCGGAGCTCCCCGGGTCAAGAACGGCCCGGGGATGACGTTGTAAAGACAGGGAAGGAGTACGGGTCATCCGGCCGACTTCGCCAGGTCGTCGAACTGTTTGAGCCGGGTCAGCAGCGCCGGCATCTGGTGCAGCGGGATCATGTTCGGCCCGTCGCTGGGCGCCTCGTCCGGGTCCTGGTGCGTCTCCATGAACACCGCCGCGACGCCCACGGCCAGCGCGGCCCGCGCCAGCGCCGGCGCGAACTCCCGCTGGCCGCCCGACGACGCCCCCTGCCCGCCCGGCTGCTGCACGGAATGCGTCGCGTCGAACACGACGGGATAGCCGGTGCGCGCCATGATCGGCAGGCTGCGGAAGTCCGTCACCAGCGTGTTGTAGCCGAAGCTTGCGCCACGCTCGGTCAGCAGGATGCTCTCGTTGCCGGTCTCGGCGATCTTGGCGGCGACGTGCTGCATGTCCCACGGCGCCAGGAACTGGCCCTTCTTCACGTTCACGGCCCGCCCCGTCTCCCCGGCGGCGATCAGCAGGTCCGTCTGGCGGCACAAAAACGCCGGAATCTGCAGCACGTCGACCGCTTCGGCCGCCGCATCGCACTGCGCGGCGTCATGCACGTCCGTCAGCACCGGGATGCGGAACCTCTCCCGCACAGCGGCCAGGATCGCCAACCCCTTGGCCAGCCCCACGCCGCGCGCCGC
Source organism: Rhodospirillales bacterium (assembly GCA_043740535.1). GTDB lineage: Bacteria > Pseudomonadota > Alphaproteobacteria > Acetobacterales > Acetobacteraceae > JBBROS01. Next base: position 11,035 of record JAYUCA010000479.1, read on the forward strand.
CTTGGCACTGGTGCGGTTGGCCTTGTCGAAGCTGGACTTGTAGATCAGCGGGATGCCCGCCACGGCGCAGATCGACACCAGCGCGTCCGCCATTTCGAAGGCATGCGCCTCCGACTCGATCTGGCACGGTCCGGAGATCAGCACGAAGGGCCGGTCGTTGGCGATCGCCAGGTCCCGCACGCGCACCACGCGGGGGCCCGGCGGCTCCTCGTCGCGCCCGGCGTCATCCGCGTCAGACAAGACGCGACTGCTTCACGGCGGCGCCGATGAACCCGGCGAACAGCGGATGCGGGTCAAGCGGCTTCGATTTCAGCTCCGGATGATACTGCACCCCGATGAACCACGGGTGCCCCGGCAGCTCGATCGTCTCCGGCAGCACGCCGTCCGGCGACATCCCGGCGAAACGCAGCCCCGTCTTCTCCAACGTGTCGCGGAAGTTGATGTTGACCTCGTAGCGGTGCCGGTGCCGCTCCTCGATCCGCGTCTTGCCATACACCTGGGCGATCAGCGACGCCGCGTCGAGATCGGCCGGATAGGCGCCCAGCCGCATCGTGCCGCCCAGGTCCATGCCTTCCTCCCGCCGCTCCATCTCGTTGCCGCGCGCCCATTCCGTCAGCAACCCGACGACGGGCGTGTCGCAGCGGCCGAACTCGGTGCTGGATGCATCGGGCAGGCCCGCCATGTTGCGCGCGCATTCAATGACCGCCATCTGCATGCCGAAGCATATCCCCAGGAAGGGCACCCGCCGCTCCCGCGCGAAGCGCACCGCGGCGATCATGCCCGGCGTGCCACGCTCCCCGAAGCCGCCCGGCACCAGGATGCCGTGCACGCCCTCCAGCCGATCGACCGCGTCGGGCTTCTCGAACACCTGGCTGTCGACCCAGTCCAGCGTCACCTTCACGCGGTTCCGCACTCCGCCATGGGTCAAGGCCTCGGCCAGGCTTTTGTAGCTGTCCAGCAGGCTGGTGTACTTGCCCACCACGGCGATCCGCACCTCGCCCTCGGGCGAGCGCACCGTGTCGACGATGCGCTGCCACTGCGAAAGGTCCGGTTCCTGCTCGAACGGCAGGCCGAAATGCCGCAACACCTCGCGGTCCATGCCCTCGGCGTGATAGCTGATCGGCACCGCGTAGATGGTGTCGACGTCCAACGCCGCGATCACCGCCTGCTGCCGCACGTTGCAGAAATTGGCCATCTTGCGCCGCTCCCCCTCGGGGATCTGCCGGTCGCAGCGGCACAGCAGCATGTCCGGCTGGATGCCGGCATTCTGCAGTTCCTTCACCGAGTGCTGCGTCGGCTTCGTCTTCAATTCCCCGGCGCTGGGGATGTACGGCACCAGCGTCAGGTGCACGAACATGGTCCGCGCCGGACCCAGCTCGTTGCCCAACTGCCGGATCGCTTCCAGGAACGGCAGGCTCTCGATGTCGCCGACGGTGCCGCCGATCTCGATCAGCACGAAGTCGATGCCGTCGGTCTCGCGGGTGATGATCTCCTTGATGGCGTCGGTGATGTGCGGGATCACCTGCACCGTGCCGCCCAGGTAGTCGCCGCGCCGCTCCTTGGCGATCACGTCGGAATAGATGCGGCCGGTGGTCGCGTTGTCGGACTTGGTCGCGTGCACGCCGGTGAAGCGCTCGTAGTGCCCGAGATCGAGGTCCGTCTCCGCGCCGTCGTCGGTGACGAACACCTCGCCGTGCTGGTAGGGGCTCATGGTCCCGGGATCCACGTTCAGGTAGGGGTCGAGCTTGCGCAGCCGCACGCTGTAGCCGCGCCCCTGCAGCAACGTGCCAAGAGCAGCCGAGGCCACGCCCTTGCCTAAAGAGGAGACCACGCCGCCGGTGATGAAAACGAACCGCGTCATGGACGCCCCTGATACAGCAAGCTGCCCCCGAGGCGAAATCCCGGTCACGAAACCCCTAGTTTGTTGGGACCGCGGGCCCCTTGGGCGCCACCGGCGCCACCGGCGACTCGGACGGCGCCCCCGGCAGCAGGCCGGTGCCGGCCCCGCTGATGGGCGGCGGGTTGTCGAGCAACGACCGCCCGACCCCCACCGTGCCGCGGTTCAACAGCGCCAGCGTCAGCGACAGCACGAAGAAGATCGTCCCCAGGATCGCGGTGGTGCGCGTCAACAGGTTCGCGGTCCCCCGGCCCGACATGAACCCCCCCATCCCCTGGGACGTGCCGATGCCCAGGCCACCCCCCTCGCTGCGCTGGATCAGCACGACGCCGATAAGGGCCAGGGTGACGAAAAGATGGATGATGAGCAGGACGGTGGTCATGGGCGGGCGTCATAACGGGTGGGGGGGGGATTGGGAAGACGTGGCCGGCAACCTGCGGCTCCGACGTTCTACTGGCTGACCCTATAAGTGCGCCGCCCGCGCGATCGCCAGGAAGTCCGCGGCCACCAGGCTGGCCCCGCCCACCAGCGCGCCGCCCACCTCGGGGATCGCCAGCAGCGCCGCGGCGTTGCCGGGCTTGACGGACCCGCCATACAGGATGCGGATGCCCCGGCCTGCCTCGCCCAGCGTCGTCACCAGCTGCTCCCGGATCACCCGGTGCATGGACAGCACGTCGTCCTCCGTCGCGGTGCGGCCGGTGCCGATCGCCCAGACGGGCTCGTAGGCGACGACGCCCTGGAAGCCCTCAGGAATGCTGCCATCGACCTGGGATGCCACGACGACCTCCGCGTTGCCGGACAGGCGGTGGTGTTCCGTCTCGCCCACGCACACGATGGGGATCAGCCCTGCTGCTGCTGCGGCGATGGCCTTCAGGCGCACCATGGTGTCGTTCTCCGCATGGTCGGCGCGGCGTTCGGAATGCCCGACGATCGCCCATCTGGCGCCGGCGTCCCACAGCATCGCGCCACTGAGGTCCCCGGTATGGGCGCCGCTGACCTCGGTATGGCAGTCCTGCGCGCCCGCGATGACGGCGCTGCCCGACAGCGTCTCCGCCACCAGCGCCAGCACCGTTGCAGGCGGGCACAGCACCAGGTCGCAGCCCAGCCCGGCTGACCCATCCCGCACCGCCTGCGCCAGCGCCGCCGCGTCGGCCCGCAGGCCGTTCATCTTCCAGTTGCCCGCAACAAGCTGACGCATTCCGTTCCCCCGCCCCACCCCGCCTGTCTATACTGGATGCCGGCGGCCTGGGGAACGGCGCTGGCCAAGCGCCCGGCCCGAAACTATGGTGCGCCGCGTTCGACCGAAACCCAGGACCCGATGCTCGCCCAATTCAGAATTTTCCTGAACACCCGCCTCGCCCGGCTGTTCTTTGTCGTGCTGATCATCCCCTTCGTCCTGTGGGGGGTGGCCGACGTCGCGAAGAACTTCGGCAACGATACGGCGCTGGCCAAGGTCGGCAGCCGCAAGATCGAGCCGCCGGAGTTCCAGGACGCCTTCCGCCAGCAGCTCTCGCAGGTCAGCCGCATGCTCGGCGGCAAGACCGAGCCCACCCCCGCCATGCGCCGCGGCATCGCCGGCCAGGCGCTGGAACGGCTGATCGTGCAGGCCGCCATCGCCGAAACCGTGGCCGGCATGGGCATCGCCGTGCCCGACGAGGCGCTGCGCCAGTCCGTGTTCGAGATCCCGGCCTTCCGCGGCCGCACCGGCGCCTTCGACCGCGCAACGTTCGAGGGCGTGCTGCGGCAGAACAACCTGACCGAAGGCCGCTTCCTGGAGCTGATGCGATCCGACCTCGGCCAGCGCCAGCTGATGGAGGCCGTGCAGGTCGGCGTCTCCGTCCCCGATGCGATGCTGAAGCCCGTCTTTGCCTTCCAGCGGGAGCAGCGGGTCGCGGAACTGGTCGAACTGCCGTTCTCAGCCGCGCCCGAGCCGGCGGCGCCCGAGACGGACACGCTGCGGCGGGCCTACGACAACGACCCGCAGCGCTACAGCGCCCCTGCATTCCGCCGCATCAAGGCCGTCATCCTGTCGCCGGACACCGTGTCCCGCGACATCCAGGTGCCCGACGCCGACCTGCAGACCTATTACGACGCGCACAAGGCCGAGTTCGGCGGCCCGGAGAAGCGCAGCCTCCAGGTGGTCGTGGCGCAGGACGAGGCCGCGGCACAGACGCTGGCGACGCAATGGATCACCGGGGCCGATTGGGCCGCCATGCAGCAGGCCGCCGCCGCCGCCGGCGCGTCCGCCGCCCAGCTGGACGACGCCGCCCAGGCGGACATCCCGGGCGCCGAGCTGGGTGATGCCGCGTTCAAGGCGGCGGCCGAAACGGTGACCGGACCGGTCAAGTCGCCCTTCGGCTGGCAGGTGTTCCGCGTGACGAAGGTGACGCCGGGCAGCGAGCAGACGTTGGATGCGGTGCGCGACACGATCCGCCAGCGCGTGGCGCGGGAGCGCGCGGTGGACGACGTGTACGGCCGGGCCAACAAGCTGGAGGACGCGCTGTCGGCCGGGACCGCGCTGGATGACCTGCCGCCCGAGCTGGGCATCGCCGGCATCGCCGGTACGCTGGACGCCAAGGGCAACACGCCGGACGGCGACCCGGCGCCCATCCCGGCGGGCGGGGCCTTGCGCTCGGCCATGATCACCGCCGCCTTCGCTGCTGCGAAGAACGAGCCGCCGCACCTGATCGAAGGCCCCGACCAGTCCTATTTCGCGCTGGTCGTCGAGGACGAGACCCCGCCCCAGGTCAAACCGTTCGAAGCGGTGGAGGCCAAGGTGCGCGAGGACTGGACGGCCGACCAGCGCCGCCGCGCGCAGGAAACCGTCGCCTCCAAACTCCTGGCGGCCGCCAAGGCCGGCGGCTCGCTGGACGACGCGGCGATCATCGCCGGCGTCCGCACCGACCGCACCCCCCCGATCGGCCGCAGCAGCCCCACCCCGGGCGTGCCGCCGGCGCTGGTCGAGCCGCTGTTCGGCCTGACCTTGAACGACGCGACGATGCTGGAAACGCCGGAGGGCTTCCTGGTCGCCAAGCTGGTCGGCATCGAAGCGCCAGACCCGGCCGCCGACCCGCTGGGCGCCGGCCAGATGCGCACCGCGTTGACCAAGGCGATCAGCCAGGACGTGGAGATGACCTATGCGGCGGCGCTGCGCGACCGCGCGAAGCCGACGATCAACCGGACGCTGCTGGAAAGCCTGACGCAGTGAACGCGATGGCGCCCGGCAGCTCCCCCAGCCAGGCGTCGTGCCTGGCCGCCTACAATGAGGGCCGCGGCACGCTGATCTGGTCGACGCATGTGGCCGACCTCGAAACCCCGGTCGCCGCCTACATGAAGCTTGCCGCCGGCCGCCCCAACTCCTTCCTGCTGGAAAGCATCGAGAACGGCACCGCCCGCAGCCGCTATTCCATCATCGGCATGGCGCCCGACCTGGTGTGGCGCTGCCGCGACGGCGCGTCCGAGGTGAACCGCCACGCCCGCAGCGCGCCGCACGCCTTCACCCCGGACGGGCTCCCCCCGCTCGACAGCCTGCGCGCCGTGATCAACGAGACGCGCATGACGATCCCCGACCATCTGCCGCCGATGCTGGGCGGCCTCGTCGGCTACCTCGGCTACGACATGGTCCGCCAGATGGAGACGCTGCCGGCCAAGAACGTCGATGCCTTGGGCGTGCCCGAGGCGCTGATGATCCGCCCCACCCTGTTCGCCGTGTTCGACAACGTCCGCGACGAACTGACCCTGGCCGCCCCCATCTACCCGCAGCCCGGCGTGACCGCAGACGCCGCCTGGGCCGGCGCGCAGGCGGCCCTGGCCGAAGCCTCCGGGGCGTTGCAACGGCCCCTGCCCCACGCAGCGCCCCCCGTCGCCCTGCCGCCGCAGCCGGAGCCGTCGTCGAACCTGACGAAAGACCAGTTCATGGGCATCGTCGAACGCATGAAGGAGTACATCGCCGCCGGCGACGTGTTCCAGGTGGTGCCCAGCCAGCGATTCTCGGTGCCCTTCGCGCTGCCGCCCTTCGCGCTGTACCGCTCGCTGCGCCGCGTGAACCCGGCGCCGTTCCTGTTCTTCCTGGATTTCGGCGGCTTCTCCGTCGTCGGCAGCTCGCCCGAGATCCTGGTCCGCCTGCGCGACGGGACCGTGACGCTGCGCCCCCTGGCCGGCACCCGCCCGCGCGGCGCCACGAAGCAGGAAGACGAAAGGCTGGAGCGGGAGCTGCTGTCGGACCCGAAGGAACGCGCCGAGCACCTGATGCTGCTGGACCTGGGCCGCAACGACGTGGGCCGGGTGGCGGCGATCGGCACCGTCAAGGTGACCGAAAGCTTCGCCATCGAGCGCTTCAGCCACGTGATGCACATCTCCAGCACCGTGGAGGGCAGGCTGGCCGAGGGCCTGGACGCGCTGGACGCGCTGATCGGCGGCTTCCCGGCCGGCACGCTGACCGGCGCGCCCAAGATCCGCGCGATGGAGATCATCGAGGAGCTGGAGCCGACGCGGCGCGGCATCTATGCCGGCTGCATCGGCTACTTCGCCGCCAACGGCACGATGGACACCTGCATCGGCCTCCGCACCGCGCTGGTGAAGGATGGCACGATGTATGTGCAAGCCGGCGGCGGCGTGGTGGCCGACAGCACGCCCGAGGGCGAGTACGAGGAAACCCGGCAGAAATCCCGCGCCCTGTTCCGCGCGGCCGAAGATGCCGTGCGCTTCGCGGCATTGCGGTGACGCCATGATCCTTCTGATCGACAACTACGACAGCTTCACCTTCAACCTGGTCCACTGCCTCGGCGACCTCGGCGCCCACTGCGATGTGGTCCGCAACGACAAGCTGACCGTCGACGAGGCGATGGCCCGGCGGCCGGAGGCGATCGTCCTCTCCCCAGGTCCGCGCACGCCGACCGAGGCCGGGATCTGCATGGCGCTGATCGAGGCCGCCACCGGCCGCATCCCGCTGCTGGGCGTCTGCCTCGGGCACCAGGCGATCGGCCAGGTGTTCGGCGGCCAGGTCATGCGCGGCGCCGTGCCGATGCACGGCAAGGTCAGCCCGGTGCGGCACGACGGCGCCGGCATCTTCGCGGGCATCCCGACGCCGTTCCAGGCCGCCCGCTACCACAGCCTGGTCGTGGCGCCCGAAACCCTGCCCGCCGTGCTGGAACCCACCGCCTGGACCGAGGACGGCACGATCATGGGCATGCGCCACCGCACCGCCCCGGTGTTCGGCGTGCAGTTCCACCCCGAGAGCATCGCCTCCGAGCACGGCCACCGGCTGCTGGGCAACTTCCTGGCCATCGCCCGCGGGAAGAACACCCGCGCCGCCGCCTGACGGGGACCATGGACAACCTCAAGCCCACCCTCGCCCGCCTCGCCTCCGGCGGCACGCTGTCTGCCGACGAGGCCGAGGCCGCGTTCGGCGTCATCATGTCCGGCGAGGCCACGCCCGCCCAGATCGCCGGCCTGCTGATGGCGATGCGCGTCCGGCGGGAAACGGTGCCCGAGCTGACCGGCGCCGTGCGCGCGATGCTGTCCCGCATGGTCCGCGTCGCGGCCCCCGAAGGCGCCATCGACGTCTGTGGCACCGGCGGCGACGGCGCGGGCACGCTGAACGTGTCGACCGCGGTCACCTTCGTGCTGGCCGGCTGCGGCGTGCCGGTCGCCAAGCACGGCAACCGCGCGCTGAGTTCCCGCACCGGCGGCGCCGACGTGCTGACGGCGCTGGGCGTAAACGTCGACGTGCCGCTGGACCGGCTTCCGGCCGTGCTGGCCGAGGCGGGGTGCGTGTTCATGTTCGCCCCCCGGCACCACGCTGCGCTGCGCCACGCCGCCGGGCCACGGGTCGAGCTGGGCACGCGGACGATCTTCAACCTGCTCGGCCCCCTGGCCAACCCCGCCCAGGTGAAGCGCCAGCTCACCGGCGTGTTCGACCCGTCATGGGCGCGGCCGATGGCCGAAACCCTTGCTGCCCTGGGCACGGAGCGCGCCTGGCTGGTGCACAGCGGGGGCCTGGACGAGCTGTCGGTGGCCGGCGAGAACCACGTCGTGTCGCTCGATGCCGGCCGGATCGAGGCGTTCAGCTTCCACCCCGAGGCCTTCGGGCTGCAGCGCCAGCCCGTCTCGGCCATCCAGGGCGGCGACCCGGCAACGAACGCGGCGGCCCTGCTCGCGTTGTTGCGGGGCGGCGGCGGCGCCTATCGCGACACCGTCCTGTTGAACGCCGCCGCCGGCCTGATCGTGGCCGGCCGGGCGGGCGGGCTCGAGGACGGGCTGCTGCTGGCCGCCGCCAGCCTGGATGACGGCAGCGCCATGGCGGCGCTGGAAGCATTGCGCCGGGCCACGGCCTGAGCCGGAGCAGAGACAGATGGACAGCGCCCCCCTTCCCGACGCCCTCGCACGGATCTGCGCCGACACCATGGCCGACGTGGCCCGCAGGCGCGCGGCAACGCCGGAGGATCAGCTCCGGTCGCAGATCGGCCGCCACCCACGCCCGACCCGCGGCTTCGGCGCAGCCCTGAAGCATGCCGTCGCCGAAGGCCGCTATGGCCTGATCGCCGAGATCAAGAAGGCGTCGCCCTCCGCCGGCCTGATCCGCCCCGACTTCGACCCGGCCGCCATCGCCCGCGCCTATGCCGCCGCCGGCGCGACCTGCCTGTCCGTGCTGACCGACGAGCCGTATTTCCAGGGCTCGGCCGATGACCTGAAGCAGGCCCGCGCCGCCGTGACCCTGCCGGCGCTGCGCAAGGACTTCATGCTGCACCCCTGGCAGATCACCGAAAGCCGGCTGATGGGCGCCGACTGCATCCTGCTGATCATGGCAGCGCTGACCGACGCGCTGGCCCGCGAGATGGAGGAACTGGCCCGCGCCTGGGACATGGACGTGCTGGTCGAGGTGCATGACCGCCGCGAGCTGGATCGCGCGCTGGGCCTGCAGACCTCGTTGATCGGCATCAACAACCGCAACCTGAAGACCTTGCAGACCGATCTCGAGACAACGGCAGAACTGGCGCCGCACGTGCCGTCCGACCGGTTCCTGGTGGCCGAAAGCGGCATCAAGACCCACGACGACGTGCGCCGGCTGAGCGACGCCGGGGCGCGCTGCTTTCTGGTCGGCGAAAGCCTGCTGAAGCAGCCCGACATCGGCGCCGCCACCCGCGCGCTGCTCGGCGCATGACCGCCCTCACGCATTTCGACGCCGAGGGCCGCGCCCACATGGTCGACGTGGGCGCCAAGCCTGAGACGGAGCGCACGGCGACCGCCCGGGTCAGCGTCGTGATGCTGGCCGACACGCGTCGGATGATCGCCGAAGGCTCGGCCAAGAAAGGCGACGTGCTGGGCGTCGCCCGCATCGCCGGCATCATGGCCGCCAAGCGCACCAGCGACCTTGTGCCGCTGTGCCACCCGCTGCCGATCTCCGCCGTGACGATCGGCCTGGTTGTCTCGGACCACGGCGTCGAGATCGAGGCCACCGTGCGCACCACCGGGCGCACCGGCGTGGAGATGGAGGCGTTGACCGCCGCCAGCGTGGCCGCGCTGACGGTCTACGACATGGTCAAGGCCGTGGATCGCGGCATGCGGATCGACGGGCTGCGCGTCGTCCACAAGGACGGCGGCAAGTCCGGCCGGTTCGAGCAGGCCTGAACCATGATCTCCGTCGAGGAGGCCCGGGCGCGCATCCTCGCCCCCCTGAAGCCGACGCCGCCCGAGATCGTGGCGCTGCCCGAGGCCTGGGGCCGCGTCACCGCCGCCCCGATCCTGGCCCGGCTCGATCAGCCCCCCGCCGACGTTTCCGCGATGGACGGCTACGCGCTGCGGGCCGCGGACGCCGGCGCCCGCCGCGTGATCGGCGCGGCCCCGGCCGGGCGCCCCTTCACCGGCGCCGTGGGGCCCGGCGAGGCCGTGCGGCTGTTCACCGGCAGCTTCGTGCCCGACGGCGCCGACTCTGTCCTGATCCAGGAGGACGCCCAGCGCGCGGGCGACCGGATGACCCCCACCGAGGCGCCGCGGCCAGGCGCGCATATCCGCCGCAGGGGCCAGGACTTCAACGTCGGCGACATGTTGCTTCCGCCCGGCGCCCGCCTGGGCGCCCGCGGGATCGGCCTGGTGGCCGCCGCCAATCACGCCTGGGTGGCCGTGCACCGCCGCCCCGTGGTCGCGATCCTGGCGACCGGCGACGAGATCGCGCTGCCCGGCGACCCCATCCCCCCGGGCGGCATCGTCAGTTCCAACGCGCACGCCCTGGCTGCCCTGGTGCGGGCGTGCGGCGGCTCGCCGCTGATCCTGCCGATCGCGCCCGACCGCCCCGAGGCGATCGCCCAGGCTGCGGCATCGGTGCAAGGCGTCGACCTGCTGGTCACGACGGGGGGCGCCAGCGTCGGCGAGCACGACCTGGTCCAGGCCGGGCTGGAAACCCAAGGCTTCGTGCTGGATTTCTGGCAGATCGCGATGCGCCCCGGCAAACCGCTGATCTACGGCCGCCTGGGCGCAACCCCGGTGTTGGGCCTGCCCGGCAACCCCGTGTCCGCGCTGGTCTGCGGCATCCTGTTCCTGGCGCCCATCCTGGACCGGCTGCAGGGCCTGCCGGGCAACCCGCCCGCGACCAGTCCAGCCGTCCTGAGTGCCGCCGTTAAGGCCAACGACCATCGCGCCGACCACCTGCGCGCAACGATCCAGGACGAATCGGGCGGATTGCCAGTCGTGACTGCCTTCGATCGGCAGGACTCGTCGATGTTGCGGACCCTGAACTTGGCCGGCGCACTGATTTTGCGGCCGCCGCATGCCCCCGCACTGGACAAAGGCGCTGCGATTTCGGTCATCCGACTGGATTTTCTCGGCTTTTAACGATTGGCGTGTTGACGCGGCGCGCAGAACCAAATTAGAACGCTTGTAGTTTCTGGTTTGTTCCAGTCCGCGGGAGATGCCGCCATGTTGACGCGCAAGCAGCACGAATTGCTCATTTATATCGACAAGCACCTGAAGGCGACCGGCTTCTCCCCCAGCTTCGAGGAGATGAAGGAGGCGCTGCAGCTCAAATCCAAGAGCGGCATCCACCGGCTGATCTCCGCCCTGGAGGAGCGCGGCTTCCTGCGCCGCCGCCACCACCGCGCCCGCGCGCTGGAGGTCGTGCGCCTGCCGAACGAGGCGATGCGCCTGGATCCGCCGCCGGTCACTGTGCTCGCTGCGGTGCCGGCTTCGCCAGCGTTCTCGCCGAACGTCATCCGCGGCGACTTCACCGGCCGCCTGCCCGGCGTCCGCGCCGCGAACGAGGTGGGCGCGATCCAGCTGCCGATGTATGGCAAGATCGCTGCCGGCCTCCCCATCGAGGCCCTGCGCGACAGCGGCGCTCAGATCGAGGTGCCGCTGGCCCTGCTGGGCAACGGCGAGCACTACGCGCTGGAGGTCGATGGCGACTCGATGATCGAGGCCGGCATCCTGGACGGCGACACGGTCATCATCCGCAAGGGCGAGACGGCCGAGAACGGACAGATCGTGGTCGCCCTGGTCGATGAGCGTGAGGTGACCCTGAAGCGCCTGCGCCGCCGCGGCAACTCGGTGGCGCTCGAACCCGCCAACGCCGCCCACCGCGTGCAGGTCCTGCCAGCCGACAAGGTGAAGGTGCAAGGCAGGTTGGTGGCGCTGCTGCGGAAGTACTGATGACGGGGATGTGCGGCAAGAGTGATCGACATACCGGCCGCACTACGCCCTCTCGGGGCCCTTTTCGCCCTGGGATCCCACACGGCTGTCTGGTTCCGGCCATTGAATTCCCCGGGTCATCGCCGGACCTGATCCACGGCTGTCCGGCTAAAATATGTGTGCAATAACATAACATTATGTCATGGCCGGGCGTGACCCGGCTATCTACGCGTTTCAGCAGCAAGACCCTTGAGCGTCGCAGCCATAAACTTTGATCGGCGATGCTGGTGGAGCCGTGTGGATGGCCGAATCAAGCCCGGCGATGACGTCATATATTGTTATTATACCAACGACATTAAGTCATGACTCGTCATCGCGAGCCCTTGCGAAGCGATCCAGGACCGATAGATCAGGTCTGGCCGCCCTGGACTGCTTCGCAAGA
>JAYUCA010000480.1:0-3465 GCA_043740535.1 Rhodospirillales bacterium
TTCTATATTAGCACCATGACACTGAAAGGTCTTTCATCGATGCGTCGCTCCTCAGCCGTGCTGACGGCCCTGCTTGTCGCGGGCCTTGCCTTCGCGCCGACGTTCGCGGATGCGCGGGCCGGATCCGGCAGCTCCGCCGGCAGCCGGGGTTCGCGGACATACTCGGCGCCGCCGGTGACCAGCACCGCGCCGTCCGCCGCGGCCCCGATGGAGCGCAGCATGACCCCGCGGCCGGCGCCCTACGCGTCGTCCCCGGGTGGCGCGCCCTTCGGATCGCCCGCACCGCAGCGGTCCGGCTTCGGGTCTGGCCTGATGGGCGGCCTGGCAGGCGGTCTGCTGGGCGTCGGACTGGGTGGGCTGCTGATGGGCAACGGCATGTTCGGCGGCGGCGGCGGCGGCATGGGCGGCTTCGGGTTCATCGGCTTCCTGCTGCAGATGGCGCTGCTTTTCTTCGTCGGCCGCTGGCTGTTCCGCATGTTCATGAACCGCTCCCCCGCCATGGCCGGCATGCCGCGGATGGGGCAGCCGGCCTCCATGCTGGGCGCGCCCGGGCCCATGCCCGGCGGCGCCGGCCCCGTCAGCCCGCCGGTCGCCATCGGCCCCGGCGACTTCCAGGCCTTCGACAAGCTGCTGCATGACGTCCAGGCCGCATGGTCGGCGCAGGACATGCGCGGCCTGCAGCAGCTCGCCTCGCCCGAGATGGTCAGCTACTTCAACGAGCAGCTGTCCGACCAGGCCAGCCGCGGCGTCCGCAACACCGTCACCGACGTGAAGCTCGAACAGGGCGACCTGTCCGAGGCCTGGGCCGAGAACGGGCGGGAGTTCGCAACCGTCGCGATGCGCTTCTCGATGCTGGACGTGACCCGCGACTCCGCCGGCCGCGTCGTGGACGGCGACGTGGCGCTGCGCTCCATGGCGACGGAGCTGTGGACATTCGTGCGCGCGCCCGGTGGGAAGTGGCTGCTGTCGGCGATCCAGCAGGCGCGATAAGGCAACCAGATCAACGGCCGCCAGGGCAACCGGCGGCCGTTGTGTTGTTTTGGTTACGGCAGTACCGCTGCATCATCGAAGTTTCACGTGCAGTCTGATCCTCGTGCCGTAAGACCCGCTCGCGCTCAGCTCGGGTCACGCGAGGTCAATCGGTCGCATGAATGCGCTTTCAGCCAACGGCAACATCCCCCACTACCGGGCTGTTTTCATCTCCGACACCCATCTGGGCACCCGGGGATGCAGAACCGACTTCCTGGCCGACTTCCTGGGCCGCATGTCGTGCGACCACCTGTTCCTGGTCGGCGACATCGTCGATGGCTGGCGCCTGCGGAAGTCCCGGTACTGGGACAAGATGCACGACAAGGTCATCCGGCTGATCCTGCGCCATGCGCGGGACGGGGCTCGGGTCACCTACGTGCCGGGCAACCACGACGAGATGTTCCGCCCCTGGCTGAGCCTGGCCGCGGAAGGCGCCGGGCTCGACATCGCGGGGATCACGGTGCGGCCGGAGGCGGAGCACACGACCGCCAAGGGCCAGCGCCTGTTGATCATCCATGGCGACGAGTTCGACGGGGTGATGCGCTACGCGAAGTTCCCTCGCGGTGCTGGGCGACGGCGCCTACACCACCGCCCTGGTGGTCAACCGCTGGTTCAACACCGCGCGCCGCCTGCTGGGTTATCCCTACTGGTCGCTCAGCCAATGGCTGAAGCACCAGGTCAAGGGTGCGGTCATGGCGATCGACCGCTTCGAGACGGCGCTGGCCGACGAGGCGCGCCGGCGCGGCTTCGACGGCGTGGTCTGCGGCCATATCCACCACGCCGAGATGCGGACGGTGAACGGGGTGCTGTACTGCAACGACGGCGACTGGGTGGAAAGCTGTACCGCGCTGGTCGAACACGTCGACGGCCGGCTGGAGCTGGTGGATTGGGCGGCGGTGAACCGCCTGTCGTTCTTCACGCAGCGCCAGACCGATGTGCCCGAGCCGGCTGGGGCCGCTTGACGCCTGGCCGCCCGCGATGAGGATCCTGATCGTCACCGATGCCTGGCATCCGCAGGTCAATGGCGTGGTGCGCACGCTGTCGATGCTGCAGGCCGAGCTGGCGGCGATGGGGCATGACACCCTGGTCCTGGGCCCGGACCGCTTCCCCACCATCGGCCTGCCGAGCTATCGCACCATCCGGATCGCGCTGTTGCCCGGCCGCCGCCTGGCGAAGCTGATCGAGGCGTTCCGCCCCGATGCGCTGCACGTGGCCACCGAGGGGCCGCTGGGCTGGGCGGCGCGGCGCTGGGCGCTGCGGCGCGGCGTGCCGTTCTCCACCTCGTTCCACACCAGGTTCCCGGAGTATCTGCACGCGCGCACCCGCATCCCCCTGGCGCTGGGCTATGCGCTGCTGCGGCATTTCCACAACCGCGGCGCCGCGACGCTGGTGGCGACGCTCAGCCTGCAGACCGAGCTGGCCGGCCGCGGCTTCCGGCACCTGCGCGCCTGGACCCGGGGCGTCGATCTCAGCCGGTTCCGGCCGGACTGTGCTGCCGGCGAATGGGCGTCGCTGCCGCGGCCGATCTTCCTGTGCGTGGGCCGCGTGGCGGTGGAGAAGAACCTCGAGGGCTTTTTGCGCCTGGACCTGCCCGGCACGAAGATCGTCGTCGGCGACGGGCCGCAGCGGGAGGCGCTGGAGCGCCTGCACCCCGAGGTGCGCTTCGTGGGGGAACGCCATGGCGCGGCGCTGGCCCGGGCCTATGCCGGGGCGGACGTGTTCGTGTTCCCATCCATGACCGACACCTTCGGCCTGGTGCTGCTCGAAAGCCTGGCCTGCGGCACGCCGATCGCCGCCTATCCGGTCACCGGCCCGGTGGATATCCTGCAGGGCGCGCCGGCCGGGGTGGGCGTGCTGGACGCGGACCTGCGCGCCGCGGCGCTGCGGGCGCTGCACGGCGACCGCGCCGCGTGCCGGCGGCATGCGGAAGGGTTCTCCTGGCGCGCCTGCGCGGAGGCGTTCCTGGCAAGCCTGGTGCGGCTGCCGGCGTGATCGGTGCGGCGCGCAGAGGCCGTGAGCACCAGAGTTCGCAACCGGCCCCAGGCCGACCCGCCGCGGATGAAACAACGGTGGCGAGCGTCTTGTCTCTTTCGGGACAAGAAGGGATCACTCGTCATCGCGAGCTCTTGCGACGCGATCCAGGGGCCACGAATCCCGCGCCCGGCCAGCCTGGATTGCTTCGCAAGAGCTCGCAATGACCAGAGAAAGAGCCGGTCATGGCTTTGTGCCGCTGGTATTGCCCAATCTCGACGCGTCATCCGCCATTCCCGGCGAAGACCAGCCTGCGAGGCGGATGACGCTTCGCTTTTCCGCCCTACGCGTTGTGGCCTCGGCGTCAGGCCATGACGCGTTCGGGCGCACGTTCGGCCACCAGCCGCCCGACGGCCGGATAGTCGATCTTGCCGGTGCCCAGCAGCGGCATCGCGTCGATCTGCG
>JAYUCA010000481.1:0-18181 GCA_043740535.1 Rhodospirillales bacterium
GCCTCTTCGGCAACACGAAGCGTAAAATGGCGGATGACGCTGCGCTCTTCCGCCCTACGCGTCGTTTCGGCTACGGTGCTGCTCCAGCAACCCGGGGTATCAGCAATGACGATCTATGGTGGACCCGTCTTCGAGATGGCGAAGAACCAGTTCGAGACCATCGCGGACTACATCGGGCTGCCGCAGGACGAGCGCTCCCGCCTGCTGTATCCGAAGCGCGCCATCACCGTCTCATGCCCGATCCATCTGGACGACGGCAGCACGGCGGTGTTCCACGGCTACCGCGTGCAGCACCACCTCTCGCTCGGCCCGACGAAGGGCGGCACGCGGTTCTCGCTCAGCGTCGACATGGGCGAGGTGGCGGCGCTGGCGATCTGGATGAGCTGGAAGTGCGCGCTGGCCGGGCTGCCCTACGGCGGCGCCAAGGGCGGCATCACCGTCGATCCGGCCAGCCTGTCATTGCACGAGCTGGAGGCGCTGTCCCGCCGCTACATGCAGGAGATGATCCCCTTCGTGGGCCCGCAGATCGACGTGATGGCGCCGGACATGGGCACGAACGAGCAGGTGATGGCCTGGTTCATGGACACCTATTCCATGTACCAGGGCAAGACGGTGACCGAGATCGTGACCGGCAAGCCCGTGGCCTCGGGCGGCACCGTCGGACGGCGGGAGGCGACCGGGCGCGGGGTGGTGCATTGCGCGATGCGCGCCGCCGAGCGGATCGGCCTCGCCCCGCTGGGCGCCACCGCGATCGTCCAGGGTTTTGGGAACGTCGGCTCCGTTGCGGCCACCGAGCTGGCCGAGCGGGGCGTGAAGGTGCTGGGCGTCAGCGACCACACGGCCTGCTACTACGATCCGCGTGGCCTCGATGTGCCGTCATTGGTCGCCTATGCCGCCAAGCACCGATCGCTGGCCGGCTACAGCAACGAGCTGTCGGCCGATCCGTCGACGCTGCTGCTGCAGAAGTGCGACATCCTGGTGCCGGCCGCGATGGAGCGGGTGATCGACGGGGCGATGGCGGCCAAGCTGCAATGCCGCATCCTGGCCGAGGGCGCCAACGGCCCCACCACGCCCGACGCCGACCGCGTGCTGGAGCAGCGGCCCGACATCACCGTCATCCCCGACATCCTGTGCAACGCCGGCGGCGTCGTCGTCAGCTATTTCGAGTGGGTGCAGGACCTGCAGCAGTTCTTCTGGGAGGAAGACGAGGTGAACACGAAGCTGCGCCAGGTCCTGGACAAGGCGTTCGACAAGGTGTTCGCCCGCGTCGCGAAGGACGGCGTTTCGGAGCGGACGGCGGCGATGGCGATCGGGGTGGAGCGGGTGCGCGACGCCAAGGCGACGCGGGGGCTGTTTCCGTAGCATCGGAACGATCCTGGGGGTCGAACGTTTTTCGGACGGATGGGAGCAACGCCATGCAGGAAGACGATCTACGCGAGTCGAGCAACATCGAAGACCGGCGGGGCATGAGCGGGGCCACGACGGGCGGCCTCGGCATCGGCGCCATCGTGGTGCTCAGCCTGATCGGATGGGCGACGGGCATCGACCCGCGCATGCTGATCGGCGGGGCGGAGATGGTGACGGGGGCGAATGCGCCCACGCAGCAGGCAGCTGTGGCGCCGGGCACGCCGCGGGACCAGATCGGCACGTTCGTCGCCCGCGTGCTGGGCGAGACGGAGGACGTGTGGACGGTGATCCTGCCGACGCAGGCGAACCGCCAGTACGAAAAGCCGATCCTGGTGCTGTTCGACGGCGTCACGCAGTCCGGCTGCGGCACGGCGCAATCGGCGATGGGGCCGTTCTATTGCCCGATCGACCACAAGCTGTATCTCGACACCTCGTTCTTCCAGGACATGCAGCGCAAGCTGGGCGGCGGCGGCGACTTCGCCTATGCCTACGTGATCGCGCATGAGGTGGGGCATCACGTGCAGAACCTGATCGGCTTGTTGCCGAAGGTGCAGCAGGCGGAGGCGCAGACGGACAAGCGCGGCGCCAACGCGCTGTCCGTCAAGACGGAGCTGATGGCGGACTGCCTGGCCGGCGTGTGGGCGTACCAGATGAACCAGCGGCACCACAACATCGGGGACGACGACGTGCGCCAGGCGGTGGCCACGGCGACGGCGATCGGCGACGACCGGTTGCAGCAGCAGGCCGGACGCAGCGCGGTCGTGCCGGACAGCTTTACCCATGGATCGTCGGAGCAGCGGGTCCAGTGGCTATCGACCGGCCTGCACGGCGGCACAGTGCAGGCGTGCAACACGTTCCAGAGGTAGCTTACACCGCCTCGTCCAGCGGCAGTTCCGTCGTGCTCTTCACCCGCTCCATGCTGAACCGGCTGCTGACGTTCTTGATAGGCACGGAGGCGATCAGCCGCTTGTAGAACCGGTCATAGGCCGGGATGTCGCGCGTCACCACGCGCAGCATATAGTCCACGTCGCCCGCCATGCGGTGCACCTCGACCACCTCCGGGAAACCGGAGACAGCCGCGGCGAAGCGCGCCAGCCACTCCGGCGAATGGTCGCCCGCCTCGATCGACACGAATACCGTCAGGCCGAGGCCAAGCAGCTCCGGTGACAGCAGCGCCACGCGGCGGGCGATAACCCCATCGGCCTCCATGCGCTGGATGCGTTTCCAGCACGGCGTCTGCGACAGACCGACCTGCTCGGCCATCTGCGCGATGGACATCGTGCAGTCCGCCTGCAGCAAAGCGAGCAGCTTTCGGTCGATACGGTCCACGCCTATTCGGCGGCGCGCGGCACGGTGGCGTCCCTGGGCCAGCGACCGTCCAGCGCGCGCATGACGGCGTCCGGGTTGGCGGCGATGACGCGCAGCAGCGTGGATGCCGGGCCGGATGGGGTACGCCGGCCTTGCCCGTACTGCTGCAGGGTATCGAGGCCAAAGCCGCGGGCGAACTGGGACTGGCTGAACCCCAGGCGATGACGGACGGCCTTGATCTCGTCGGCTTTGAGCCGCGGGTAGACGACCACCGCCTGGGCGAG
This sequence comes from Rhodospirillales bacterium, assembly GCA_043740535.1. Lineage (GTDB taxonomy): Bacteria > Pseudomonadota > Alphaproteobacteria > Acetobacterales > Acetobacteraceae > JBBROS01. Next base: position 3,000 of record JAYUCA010000481.1, read on the forward strand.
TTGGTCGTCGGTAAACGCGCCACCGTCTTCGATCGCGTGCTGCTCGATTTCTTCTTCGGTGTATTCACGGGCCTGGGCGAGATGGGCGAGCGCCGCCTCGACGTCGATATCAGCCCGGGTACGCCTGACGATAGCCATTTCGTTCTTTCCTGTTCGCCTGTCGCAGACTGATGATATGCCTGACCGCCCCCCGATTGGTATAGACGCAGACCAGGACGACCTCGCCAGTCACTCCGATCGCAATCCGACGCTCCTGGCCGCAAGCATGCCGGCGGTCCACCGCATCGATCACGTCACCGTCGAACAAGGCCGGAGCCACGGCGAAGGATAAGTCACGCAGGACAATGTTGCGTTGGTTCTTGGCGTCGTCCCATTCGTACCCTTCGACCTGCACGACGCGCCCGTGAGAAATAAACCGCCAAAGCGCGCGATCAAGCCGCGACCGCCTCCGCCCGAACGTCCTTGATGTCGCGGAACGTCAGCCCCTCGTTCTGCTCCGCAGCCCGGCGCATCATGAAGGCGCTGCTGGCCAGGAACACAGGGTCGCCGTCGACGTCGTCCGCCATGCCGGTGCGGTTCTCGGTCACGAACCGCTCCACCAGCGCCCGGTCGCCCGACACCCAGCGGGCCAGCGAGTAGGGCACCGGCTCGAACCCGATGCCGACGCCGTATTCGCTCTTCAGCCGCGCGACCAGCACGTCCAACTGCAACGTGCCCACCACGCCGACGATCGGCTGGCTGCCGTCCTGCGGGCGGAACAACTGCACCACGCCCTCCTCGGCCAGCTCCTGCAACGCCTGGCGCAGTTTCTTCGCCTTGATCGCGTCGTCCAGCCGGACACGCCGCAGGATTTCCGGGGCGAAATACGGCACGCCGACGAAGTTCAGGTCCTCGTCCTCGGTCAGCGTGTCGCCGATGCGGAGCGTGCCGTGGTTGGGGATGCCGACGACGTCGCCCGCGAACGCCTCCTCGGCGATCTGTCGGTCGCGCGCGAAGAAGAACTGCGGCGCGTGCAGCGGGATCGTCTTGCCGGTCCGCACCTGGCGCAGCCGCATGCCACGCTCCAGCCGGCCCGAGCACACGCGGGCGAAGGCGATGCGGTCGCGGTGGTTCGGGTCCATGTTCGCCTGGATCTTGAACACCAGCGCGGTCAGTTTTTCTTCCGTCGCCTCCACAATCCGCGTGTCCGCCGGTTGCGAGCGCGGCGACGGCCCGAAGGCGACCAGGCTGTCGAGCAGGTCGGACACGCCGATCTCCTTGATGGCGCTGCCGAAGAACACCGGGGTCATCGTGCCCTGGTCGAAGGCCGCACGGTCGAATTCGGGCAGGGCCGCGTTGACCAGTTCCAGGTCCTCGCCCAGTTGGATCATGCGCGGGTCGCTCTGCTCCAGCGGCGCCGTCAGGTGCAGGTCGCGGGTGCGGACGTCGTAGGTGCCGGCGAAGGTGGCGGCGCGCCCGACCGGCCAGGTGACGGGCGCCGTGTCCAGCGCCAGCGTGTTCGCGACCTCGTCGACGATCTCGAACGGGTCGCGCGCCTCGCGGTCCATCTTGTTGATGAAGGTCAGGATCGGGATGTCGCGCAGGCGGCAGATCTCGAACAGTTTCCGCGTGCGCGCCTCGATGCCCTTGGCGGCGTCGATGACCATCACTGCGCTGTCCACCGCGGTCAGCGTCCGATACGTATCCTCGGAAAAGTCCTCGTGGCCGGGCGTGTCCAGCAGGTTGAACACGCAGCCGCCGTATTCGAACGTCATCACCGAGGTGACGACGGAGATGCCGCGGTCCCGCTCGATCCCCATCCAGTCCGACCGGGTGCGCCGCCGTTCGCCCTTCGCCCGCACGTTGCCCGCAAGCTGGATGGCGCCGCCCGCACGCAGCAGCCGCTCGGTCAGCGTCGTCTTGCCGGCGTCGGGATGGGAGATGATGGCGAAGGTGCGTCGACGGGCGATTTCTTCGTTTGTGGTCATGGGAGCCTCGGCAAAATCCCCTCTCCCGCCTGCGGAAGAGGGGGTAGCCGTTACCGGCTGTAGAACTCGACGACCAGGTTCGGCTCCATCGTCACCGGATACGGCACGTCGGTCAGCTTCGGCGCGCGGCCGAAGCGGCCCTTCATCGTGCGGTGATCGACTTCCATGTAGTCGGGCACGTCCCGCTCGGCGCTCTGCGTCGCGTCCAGCACGACGGCGAGCTGCTTTGACTTCTCGCGCACCTCGATCTCGTCGCCGTCCTTCACCAGGTAGCTGGGGATGTTGACCCGCTTGCCGTTGACCGTGACATGGCCGTGGTTGATGAACTGGCGCGACGCGAAGGGCGTGATGGCGAATTTCATGCGGTAGATGACCGCATCCAGCCGGCGCTCCAGCAGCTCGATCAGGTTCTCCGACGTGTCGCCCTTGCGGCGCACGGCCTCATCGTAATACTTGCGGAACTGCTTCTCGCTGATGTTGCCGTAATAGCCCTTCATCTTCTGCTTGGCCATCAACTGGATGCCGAAGTCCGTCGGCTTGGACTTGCGGCGCTGACCGTGCTGACCGGGGCCGTATTCGCGCTTGTTGATGGGGGACTTCGCACGGCCCCACAGGTTCACGCCCAGGCGGCGATTGATCTTGTACTTGCTTTCGACGCGCTTCGTCATGCGCGATACTCCATTCTATGTGCCGCGTGCCTTCTGGCATCATCCGGCTTGTTGCACCGGTAGGCCATCGCCGGAATGGCGATGGCGGGCGCAGGCCCCGAAGGCCCGTCCACGTTCCCGGCAGTGGCGGCCAATTAGGCGCAGCGACCCGGCTTGTCAAACCGACGCACCACGAAATCGTGAGGAATGCGTCAGGACGGGCTTGTCGAATCGCGGCCCCAAGGCCATCAATCGAACTGAAAAGAAACGAGGAAACGCATGATCCGCCAGTCCATCGCCGCCGTTGCAGCCCTACTGCTGCTGTCCGCATGCGGGGCCCCGTCCGCAACCGATGGCGTGGCCCGGGCCCGCGTGCGGAACTCAGGCCCCTTCGGCCTGATCGCGCCCGACGCCGTCAAGACCTCCGGGACATCCGCCTTCAAGGGCCTCGACCAGGTGACGATCGGCAGCTTCATCGTCGGCTTCGGCACCTACGACACGTTGACGGGCAAGGACGGCAAGTTCGGCTCGGCCGCGCGCAACACGCTCGTCGGGATCGATGACGCGACCCTGCGCCGGATCACCGATGACGCCTATGCGCGGTTCGGCCAGGCGTTGCGCCAGGCCGGCTACACCGTGATCGACCCGGCCCCGCTGCTGACCGGTGCAAGGTTCGCCGGAACCAAGTCCTACCCGAACCTCTATGTCGATTCCTCCGGCGGGCTGTTCGGCGATAAAAGCACCGTGCGCTACATCGCGCCCAGCAGCGTGCCGGCGATGAAGATCTTCGCGGGCGACGTCGCGGGCACCATGGGCGGCTTCGGGTCGGACAACCCGATCTATGGCGCGTCCGACTATGTGCAGGCCAGCGGCACGAAGGTCGTGCACGCGGTCTACCTGCTGAACTTCGTGAACGACGCCCGCGCCAGCGGCCTGCGCCTGACCAACGCGGCGAAGGTCGGCCAGGGCCTGACGGTGGCGGCCGACGCAACCAAGATCGGCGTCGTTTCCAACTCGAACGGGACGGTTTCGCTGGGCCATCCCATCACGTCGGACAAGGAGTTCGCGACCGTCACGGACGCGACCACCAGCGGCAACCTGGCCGGGCAGGCCGCGGGCAACCTGGTCACCAGCCTTTTGGGCGGCGGCGCCGTGCAGTCGCGCAACTTCGATTTCGTGGCCCGGCCCGCCGACTACGCCGCCGCCGCGATCGACGCCATGGACCAGGCGAACGCGGCACTGATCGGGACGATGACCCGGATGAAATGAGCCCGTCGGTTCCGGCGCGAATATTCCCATCGCGCCGGGGCCGGGCTATCTTATGGCATGATCACACGCGGCGACATTCTTTGGCTCGGCATCGCATCCGGCGTTACCGGCGGCCTCATCGGCGGCGGCATGCTCGGCATCGGCATGTGGCTGGCCACGTCCGGCCACCCGCTGGGGCTGGTCCTGGTCTGTATCGGCGGACCCGCCTCAGCGCTTATTGGCTGGTTGCTGGCCCGGCGGCTGGCGAAGCAGCTTGAGCGGGGCAGTCCGTAGTCAAACGCGCTGCGATCTCACAACCCGGTTGCGCGCCGTCACCCGGGCCACCTGCTCGTTGGCCTCATACGCGGTCCATGCGAGGGACAGCAGGCAATCGGCTTTCGATCGGCTGCCCATGCGGCGTGCCGCCGCCGACAACTCAGCGAGCCGGTCGCAGTATCCTTCGATCTTCCGTGGCTTTGTCTTCACCATAACAACAACCTATAACAAACCATTACCGACACAACCAAAAAATTTAGCGTGAGAACGAATTCAAGCTTGCGTGTGAGCGGCGCAAACGGTACCCACTGTCTGGCAAGAATCTCAGAAAGTAGCATTTGATGAGTGTGGGGTCACTTTCGTCAGCAATGCAGGCCGCGGATTGCGAGATTCTGGTCGAACTCGCAGTGTCGGCAGCGGACATTACCGAAGCCCATCGTCTAAGACACCAGGTTTACTGTCTGGAGCGGGGCTTCGAGCCGGGTGTAGACGGGCTGGAGATCGACAGGCATGACGAACATTCGCGGCACGTTTTGCTGCGGCGGCAGGCCTGCGGGTCCGTTATTGGCACCGCGCGCCTGATCATGCCGGCTGCGCGGGCGGCGGATGCCGTGTTCCCGATGCAGGAGGTCTGCAGCGCGTCCGTGTTCAAAGGCCTTCCGATGGAGCGTACAGCGGAGGTGTCCCGCTTCGCGCTGTCTCGCGATCGGCACGGTTTGTCGGTCGAGGCCGCCGCACTGGCGAGGCTGATGCTGGTGCGTGGCCTGGTGCTGTTGAGCGAGCAGACCGGGATCAGTCACTGGGCGGCGATGATGGAGCGGACGTTGCTCCGCCTGCTGCGGGCGTCCTCGATCCACTTCTCCCCGCTCGGGCCAGAGATCGAATACCACGGGTTGCGGCAGCCCGCCGCGTGCTGCGTGTCGGACATGCTCGAGCGGATGGGCGATGAGCAGCCGGCGATGCATTCGTTCATCCGTGTTGGCGGCAGATCGACGCGGGTCATCGACCCGCCGTTTCTCGCCGTCCGTAACCAGACGCCGGTCTACGCGGCGTGACCGGCGTAGGCCAGATCTGACAATCGGCGACGGATCGACCTTACAACGGGCAAACCCGGCTTGGGTTCCCCGATCCGGCCAAGAAAAGTGACGTCTTCCGGATTGCGCCCCAGCACGCGGGCGAAATCCGTCGCCAACCTGCCTGCTTTCGCGCGCAGCGCTGCGTCTTGGGTGAACGCAAACGCCTCCGCGCCGTATTGTGCGAAGATGACGATGGCCAGCCCCGGCTGAAGGGCCAGGCCGAGACGGGTGGCGGTGAGCCAGAAGCGCTGAATGGCCATGCCGCGGCGCAACAGCGCTGCACTTCGATCGGGCCCCGCTGCGACACCCGGCCCTTCCAGCGTGAAGAAGGCGGCGCAGCCCCGCGCCGGCGCGACGTCGAGCTGCCGGGCCGCGGCCCAGGTGCCGGTCAACCGGTTCAGGCGATCGAGCCGAGGCCATTTCACCATCGCCCAGCGCATCGTCAGCAGGGTCGGGCGATCCAGCCCGAGCGCTGCGGCCGGCAAGCCCGTCCGGCTGTTGCCTGGCGCCCAGTCGATGACCTCCCGATGCACGGCATAGGTTTCGGCCGCCCGCAGGCGGATGTCGGTCGCAAGGCTGCCCATCCGCGCGAACTCCAGGCGGCGCGCCAGCGGCTCATGCCAGGCGACGACAAGCTCGTGCTCCAGCGACAGGTCCAGCGCGGTTTTTTCAGCCGCGGTCAGAGGGCGTGTGCGGTAGGGCCGGCGGTTGACCGACCGCTGCTGCAGCGCAGCGCACAGGGGATCGGCCACGACGTCGTCGTCGGGGGTGAAGCGGACGTCGATCTGCCATGGGTCCTGGTCCCGATGAACGCACCAGGCCATGCGGCGCCCCAGGCGGGTGGCCGCCAGGCGCAGGCTTTCCAGCAGCATGCCGCCTGACAGCAGCGACGGCTCACCGCGCCGATAGTCGTAGGGGTTGACGGCCGTCTCGCTGGTCAGATGGATGCGGACGGCGTCTGCATCCAGGCGCTGGAACCGCCAGGGCTGACTGTTGTCGCCGCTGGGCGCCCAACGCGCGGCCTCCAGAATCTGCTCCAGCGGCGTGGCAGGCGCGGCGGGCGCGGCAGGAGCCGGCGGCTTTGGCACGGGTTTCAGGAGGTGGCGCCGGGCCACCGCCAGTCGAAGCCGCTGCGTCGGCGTGGCGTTGCCCTGCGGCAGGCGGGTGCGGCGGTAGGCGTTGGCATACGCGTCGAAGTGGTGGTGGAACGGGGCCGGCTGAACGTCGCCGCGGCCCAGCAGCAGCTTCACGGCCAGCGTGCCGATGACGCCGGAACACAGTTGGCACGCGGCGGCGGTCGATGGCCCCTTCCCGGCCTCGAGGTCGATGCGGGACGGATCGACGAGGTAGGCCCGGTGCAGTCCGCGGGGGGCGACGCCCATCAGGAAGCGCAGAAGCTGCTCGTTCTTCGGCTGACCTTCCAGCCGGAAATACTCCTCGAACGTCATTCCCCCGGGCACGAAGCTGAGCCAGCCGACGCCCATCCCGATCGGCGCCGCAGTCACTGCCGGGATGCCCAGCTCCGCGCAGCGGGCAAAGACCTTCCGGCGGATATCGAGGGCGAAGAAGTCGAACCCGTCGACGAACAGGTCGGCGCCGTGCAGGAAGGCATCGATGCCGTCGGCAACGACGCCATCCGGAAACCGCGTGATGTCGAGCGTCGGGTTGATGGCCAGGGCCATCTCGGCCATCACATCGAGCTTCGGCTGCCCCAGCGCCGAGGTAGTGGCGCCGGCCTGCCGGTTGAAGTTGACGATATCGAAGGTATCGAAGTCGGCGAGGCGGAATGCGCCGATGCCAAGCCGCACCAGGGTCAGCAGGTGCACGCCGCCCACGCCCCCCATTCCTGCTATGGCAACCGACTTGCCGCGCAGCGCCGGCTGTTCCCATTCCGTCAACCAGCCGATATTGCGGCTGAACGCCTGATCATAGTCGAATCCGGGAGTTGTACAGTGGTTGCTGTTCATGGAAAAGCTGTAACGGCCAGCAGCCACATGCGCCATCGGAATTCGAAGCGGAAATTTCCGGGCCATCGCTCGTTCACACTTTCGTTACTAGTAGAAATCACGGGTTTGTGAGGAAGAACGCTGAGTCGAGTGTCGGAGAATCTTACATTTTTACGGCGCTTACGGGACCGTCGCTTGCAACACGCTGGTTTTGTTATGTGGTCATGATTGGCACACTGTTTGCTTTGGGATAACAGGTGACAAAACCAGTCATATTTTGACAATCTTGCGACACGATTATCTGGATCGCGCCGGTCGGTTTTTTTGGGAATGGAGACAGCTATGGTCAAATTAAGAATGGTTGCCGGCGCCGCAGCGCTCGCGCTGGCAGGGACGGGGACGGCCCAGGCTGTACCGTCCTATGCTTACGGCGCATTGCATTTCCAGAACTTCGTCCTGTCAGGGATCGTGGACGCGGCCGGCGTCCCCCTGAGCGGCGTGTCAGGCGTTACACAGAGCGTGTCGTCGACGGATGGGGCTAACTATCCTGGTTTCGCCACCGCCGGCGTGTCTGCTGGTGGCAACCTGGTCACAGGCACGGACCCGGCGCAGGCAAAGTCCGGGCCGGGATCCTTTCCTGGTGAGAACAACTTCACCCAGGCGCTGTTGCCCGCCAATACGTTGACGCCGGCTGGCACACGCGGCGACGCACAGATCACCGGGGCCATCGCAGGTGGCGCCACGTCCGATCTCGTGGCGGAAGGCAAGCTGTCGACGATCACGAGCGCAGGATCGAGCTCGGGCACGTCGACGACAATCAACGCGAAATTCGCCAACGGCGGCACGATCAGCCTGACGTTCTCGGCGTCGTCTTCACTGACCGCGCAGGTTGCCCTGCTCGGGGACTCGGCGAACGCCCAGGTCAGCGCGACGTTCAAGATCTTCGACGTCACGACCAATACGCTTGTGTCCATCACCGACAATATCAACGCCGCCAACTCGGGCACGACCATCGCGCCGTTCGCGCTGAATCAAAACGTCGCCTCGACCAATCCGGGCAGCCCGCAGTCCTTCTCGTCACCTCTCACCGCTTACAGCTATACTTCTTCCTCTCTAACGGCTGGTGATACCTACCAGATCACGCTTGCCGACAGCACCACGACGATCTTCCAGGGTGTGCCGGAGCCTGTCTCTCTCAGCCTGTTTGCAACCGGCCTCGTCGCACTGGGCGTGATGCGCCGTCGCCGCCAGGCCTGAACGCCGGCGTTCCCCTGGCAGTAACGCCAGGGGAGCATCGGGCGCCTGAAGACAGCGGATCGAAGCCGGGTCGGGCGTGCGCCCGATCTTGCTCCGCTTCCGGAACCGAAACCGGTTCCCTGACGCATCGCAGAGCGTCCAGCAACGCAGCCCACCGCCACAGCGTCTCGACACCGCGGCAAAGCCCGGTATGACGTGCCGTGCACGGAGGATTAGCCATGGTTCGTATCGAGGTCGCAGGTCTTAGGATCGCGCCTGTTCTGCACGCCTTCATCGCCGAGGCCCTGCCCGGCACCGGCGTGACCGAAGCCGGTTTCTGGGCCGGCCTGGCCGCCATGGTCGGAGACCTCGCGCCCAAGAACGCCGTCCTGCTCGGCAAGCGCGACCTGTTGCAGCGGCAGATCGACGAGTGGCACGAAGGCCAGGGGGCCAAGCCCATCGACGCCGATGCGTATGAGGGCTTCCTGCGCGGCATCGGCTATCTGCTGCCGGAGCCGGAGCCGTTCTCGGTCGAAACCACGAACGTCGACCCCGAGATCGCCAGCATCGCCGGGCCGCAGCTGGTGGTGCCGGTGATGAACGCCCGCTATGCGCTGAATGCCGCAAACGCCCGTTGGGGCAGCCTGTACGACGCGCTGTACGGCACCGACGCGCTGCCGGAAACCGACGGCGCGACCCGCGGCGGCGCCTTCAACCCGATCCGCGGCCGCCGCGTCGTCGCGCGTGCAAAAGAGGTTCTGGACCAGGCCGCCCCGCTGGCCGACGGCAGCCACGCCGAAGCCACCGGCTACACCGTCGTCGACGGCGCCCTGCGCATCGCCCGCTCCGGCGGCAGCACTGGCTTGAAGCACCCCGAGGCGTTCGTCGGCTATTTGGGCGAACCGGGCGCACCCACCTCCATCCTGTTGCGCCACCACGGCATCCATCTGGAGATCCGTGTGGATGCCGCCCACTTCATCGGCAAGGACGACCCGGCCGGCGTCGCCGACCTCGTGCTGGAATCGGCCATCACCACCATCCAGGACTGCGAGGACAGCGTTGCCGCGGTCGATGCCGCCGACAAGGTGGAGGTTTATCGCAACTGGATGGGCCTGATGAAGGGCGACCTGTCCGCCAGCCTGGAGAAGGGCGGCCGCACCATCACCCGCCGCCTTAATCCGGACCGCAAGTTCACCAGGCCCGGTGGCGGCACGCTGTGGCTCGGCGGCCGCAGCCTGATGCTGATCCGCAACGTCGGCCACCACATGTTCACCGACGCGGTGACGGTGGCTGAAAACGGCGGTGAAATCCCGGAGGGCATCCTGGATGCAGCCGTCACCGCCATGATCGCGCTGCACGACCTCAAGGGCCCGGGCCCGCTCAAGAACAGCCGCACCGGGTCGGTCTACATCGTCAAGCCGAAGATGCATGGCCCGGAGGAGGTCGCCTTCACCAGCGAGCTGTTCGCGCGAACCGAGGACATGCTCGGCATGGCGCGCAACACGCTGAAGATGGGCATCATGGACGAGGAGCGGCGCACGAGCGTGAACCTCGCCGCCTGCATCCACGCGGCGAGGGAGCGCGTGGCGTTCATCAATACCGGCTTTTTGGACCGCACCGGCGACGAGATCCATACCGACATGGAATCCGGCGCGATGATCCGCAAGGCGGACATGCGGAGCACCCCCTGGATCCGGTCGTACGAGGACCGCAACGTCGATATCGGCCTGGCCTGCGGCCTGCGCGGCAAGGCGCAGATCGGCAAGGGCATGTGGGCGGCCCCGGACCGCATGGCCGAGATGCTGGAACAGAAGATCGGCCACCCGCGCGCCGGCGCCAACACGGCCTGGGTGCCGTCGCCGACCGCAGCCACGCTGCATGCGCTGCACTACCACCTGGTGGACGTGGCGGCGCGCCAGGCGGAACTGGCGGGCCATCCGCGCGGCACGCTGCGCGACCTGCTGTCCATCCCGGCCGCCGACCGCCCCAACTGGGCGCCGGCCGACGTGCAGCAGGAACTGGACAACAACGTGCAGGGCATACTGGGCTACGTCGTGCGCTGGATCGACCAGGGCGTCGGCTGCTCCAAGGTGCCCGACATCCACGACGTCGGCCTGATGGAGGACCGCGCGACGCTGCGCATCTCCAGCCAGCACATTGCCAACTGGCTGCACCACGGCATCGTCACAGAGGCGCAGGTCAAGGAGACGATGGCGCGCATGGCGCAGGTGGTGGACCGCCAGAACGCCGATGACCCGGCCTATGCGCCGATGGCCGGCAACGTCGACGGCACGGCGTTCAAGGCCGCCTGCGACCTGGTGTTCGAAGGCCGCACGCAGCCGAACGGCTACACCGAATACATCCTGCACCGCCGCCGGCGGGAGGCCAAGGCGGCCGCCTGATACAACGGATCATAAGCCCTGGACCCGTACAGCACCGTCACTGCGAGCTCTTGCGAAGCAGTCCAGGGCGGCCAGACCTGATCTATCGGTCCGGGATCGCTTCGCAAAGGCTCGCGATGACGAGTCATTAATTAATGCCCCTGGTATTGGGTCAACCTCAAACGATGACGCTCCAGCGCGCGCCGGTGTTTGCTGTCGGATTGCCGCCGGGCAGCCTGGCTTGCGAGACATGCTTACCCCACGACGTCATCCCCCGGCCTGCTTGACCCGGGGATCCCGTGGCTTGACGCCGGTGCTCCAGTGGCCACGGGGTCCCCGGGTCAGGAAAGGTCCGGGGATGGCGTGTGATGACGCTGCGCTCTGTGCCCTGAGTCAGGGCGCGGTTTGTTACTGGCCCGCGTTGCCTGCCGTGATCTTCTGCACCGTGGCGGTGGTCGAGAAGCCGGGCAGAAGGTCTGCCAGCCAGACGCGGCCGCCCCAGCCCTGCACCATGTCCGCGCCCACCACGCGGTCGATCGTGTAGTCGGCGCCCTTCACCAGCAGGTCTGGGCGGAGCAGGTTCAGCGTCGCTTCCGGCGTGTCCTCGTCGAAAACGACCACCAGATCGACCGCGGCCAGGCTGGCCAGCACGGCGGCCCGGGCCGCCTCGGGCTGCACCGGGCGTGTCGGGCCCTTCAGGCGGCGCACGCTGGCGTCGCTGTTCAGACCGACCACCAGGCGGTCGCACTGGCCACGCGCCTGCTCCAGCAGGTGGACGTGGCCGGGGTGCAGCAGGTCGAAGCAGCCGTTGGTGAAGCCGGCGCGCCAGCCGCGGCGGCGCCAGCGCTCCAGCTGTTCCATCGCCATGTCGCGCGTGACGATCTTGCGCAGCGCGCTGCCCTGCGGCGTCAGCGCGGCCAGCATGTCCGCCTCGCGCGCCACCGCGGTGCCCACCTTGCCGACCACGATGCCGGCGGCGATGTTGGCCAGGCGCACCGCCACCGGCAGGTCGAGGCCCGCGGCCATGCCGGCGGCCAGCGTCGCGACCACCGTGTCGCCGGCGCCCGACACGTCATAGACCTCGGCCGCCTCGGCAGGGAAATGATGGGCGCCGTCCGCATCGACCAGGGTCATGCCGTCCTCGGCACGGGTCACCAGCACGGCGCCGAAGCCGTGCGCGCTCCGCAGGGCGGTGGCGGCCAGCACGATCGCCGCCTCGGTATCGACCGGCATCTCCGTCGCCTCGGCCAGCTCGCGCCGGTTCGGCGTGATCACGTCGGCGCCGGCGTAGCGCGCGTAGTCCGGCCCCTTCGGATCCACCACCACGCGGCGCCCCGTCGTCTTGGCGGCGGCGATCAGCTGCGCGGGCACCGTGCCGGCCAGCACGCCCTTGCGGTAGTCCGACAGCACAGCGACCGAGGTCGCTGCCATCGTGTCGCCGGCGATCTTGAGCATGCGTTCGGCCAACTTCGGGGGCAGCGGACCGGTTTCCTCCTGGTCGGCACGCAGCAGTTGCTGGCCGTTCGACACATAGCGGGTCTTCACCGTGGTCGTGCGGCCGCCGTGCACCAGCAGCCACGGCTCGACCCCCGGCTGGATGCCGACGAGGCCGGTGAGGTCCGACCCTGCCTGGTCGTCGCCCACGACGCTGACGAAGGCCACGGCGGCGCCCAGGGCGGTCAGGTTGCGGACGACGTTGCCGGCGCCACCGGGCATCGCGACCTCTTTCTCGACGGCCAGGATGGGGATCGGCGCCTCGGGGCTGATGCGATCGACCGTGCCGTAGACGTAGCGGTCCAGCATCACGTCGCCGATGACCATCACGCTGGTGCGGCTCAATCGGCGGACGGCGCGGGCCAGGACGGCGAGGTCCGGCGTCATCTCGGCCTCGGGCGGCTCGCGTCCGGCATCCTCGGGTGCGGGCGGGGCGCCGCCGGAGCTCATGGTGTCCATCGGTGCAGGGCTAGCCGTCCGTCACGGCGAAGGCAAGGTTGGCGGCATATCATTCGGCCTGGAACAGCCGGACGCCGTCGCCCTCCAGCACGGCGCAGGTCAGCGGGCCGCCCTTGCCGGCGCCGGTGTCGAGGCCGATGCGGTTCGGCTTGATGGTGGGCGTGGGCGACGGGGTGTGGCCGTGCACGATCACCAGGGCCGGCGCCTCGGGCAGCATGACGCCGGCCCAGTTCAGGAAGGACTCGCGGATCCATAGCAGGTCCGTCTGCCGCTGCCGGGCCAGCTCCACCCCCGGGCGGACGCCGGCATGCACGAACAGGTAGCCGTGCCGGACATGGGTCTGGACCAGGTCGCGCAGGAACACGAGGTGCAGCGGCGGGATGCCGGCCATCCAGTCCCGCGGCGGGCTGGTGGATTTCAGCCCCCAGCTGCGCAGCGCCTCGGCGCCGCCATTGTCCAGCCAGCGGTCGATGTCGTCGTGCGTCCCGCCTTGCAGCGCGGCCAGCATCATCCACTCGTGGTTGCCCATCAGCGTAACGCTGGGGACCCCGCGGATGGGCGGCCCGGCGGCGAGCAGGGCGACGCAGCCGGCCGACTCAGGGCCGCGGTCGATCAGGTCGCCCAGGTGCACGAGCGCCGGCTGAGCCACGGGCCGGCGATGCAGGTCCGACCGGACCCAGTCGTGCACGCGATCGAGCTTATCCCGATGCCCGTGCACGTCGCCCACCACGTAGATGCGCTGGCCCGGCGGAAGCCTGGGGCGAGGGTTCGGCGCGTCGTTTAACGGGTTCTCCACCATGTCGCCTTCACACTAGCCCCGCCCAAGCAGGACGACGACACTGAATCGCGCTCACGACGAACGGACCCATAGCGGCCGGCCGGCTGCGCCAGACCTTTCCGTCCACCACGCCGAGCGGCAGTTGCTGGACGGGGTGGAGCGTATCCTGCGCGCGCCGCCGGGGCGGCTGGTGGGCTGGGCGGTGCTGGCGCTGCACCTGTCGCGCATCCCGCCACCGGGCGCGCGGTCGCACCACCGCCGCGTGGCGGCAGCCGTGCTGGAGGACGCGGCGGCGCGCGGGGCCGGGCAGTTGTTCGCGCTGGCGAACGGCGACATGGCACTGCTGTTCCGGCCGCCCGATGGCGGCGTGGCGATCACCGCGGTGCTGGGCCGGCTGTTCCAGGCCGACGTGCCGGACGAGGCGGCGTTGCGCTCGTTGTGGCTGCTGCCCCACGCCGCGGCGCAGGCGCTCGACTACATCCGTGCCCGCGTCACGGAAGGCGACCGCGCGGACCCAACGCCCGAGCCGCAGGTCAATGCCGGCACCATCGCCGCGATGGAAGAAGTTGTGCAGACCAGCGCGCTGCCTGACCTGATGCACCGGCAGACCGCCGTGCTGCTGCGCCCCGGCCACAAGGCGCCGCTGGCGCCCCTGTACCGGGAGGTGGCGATCTCCACCGCGGTGCTGGAGGCGCGGATCGCGGCCGTCGGGCAGGCCAATGCGGACCCGTTCCTGTTCAGCCACCTGGGCGCCCGGCTGGATGTCCGCATGCTGACCGCCCTGCGGGATGACGTGCCAGGCGGCGGTCTGCTGTCGGGCGGGCTTGCGACGCAGGCGGCGCTGCATGTGAACCTGACCATGGCCGGCATCCTGTCGGCCAGCTTCGTCTCGTTCGCGACCGCCTGCCAGGAGGCGCTGCGCGCCGGCTTCGCGATCGGCGCGGAAATCCAGCTGGTGGAGGCGTTCGCCGATTCCAAGGCCTTCGTCCTGGCGCGGGAGCGGCTGCGGCTGGCTGGGCTGCGGCTGATCCTGGACGGGGTGAGCCACCACGCGCTGGCGCTGACCTCGCCGGGCACGCTGGAGCCGGCGCTGGTGAAACTGAGCTGGACGCCCGCCATCCCGTCGGCTGGCCAGGGCCTGCAGGACAGCATCGCACGTCTCGGCCCGGACCGGCTGGTGCTGTGCCGGGCCGACAGCGAGGCCGCGATCGCCTGGGGGCTTTCGGTGGGAATACGCCGCTTCCAGGGCCGCTACATCGACGCCATGCTGGCCGCCGAGCGGCTGCGCCACTGCAAGCACGCCACCGGCTGCGCGCTGCGGCAATGCATCGAGCGCGCGTCGGCCACCGGCCCTGCGGCCCGCACCGGCTGCCGGAACACGCAGCTGCTGGACTTCGGCGCGCCCGCATACGTCGCCGAGGGCGCCGATGCAGGCGCCGAGCGTGTCGCGGCGCCGATGGCGCTCGTCCGGTGATGCAGCCCTTGGACCACTCGCCCGGCATGATGGACCTGACGACGCTGGTGCGGGACTGCACCGTCTCGGGCGTCGCCCGCCGGGTGCTGCTGCTGCGGTCGGACCTGCTGCCGCCCCGCCTGTCGCGTGAGCATCACCTGCGGCTGGCGCATGAGGCGCTGGAGCCGCTGACCGCGGCGGACCGCGCCCGGCGCTACGAA
>JAYUCA010000482.1:0-5730 GCA_043740535.1 Rhodospirillales bacterium
GGGCACCACCACCTTGAATCGACTCGCCCGTTACCGTGTCAATAGGCTTTCTCGCAGCCCCGCTGGGATATCAGCTAAAGGTGGGTTGAGCAGTTACCACCTTAGAGCTTGATCGCTTCAGATAGATGAAGCGATCAAGCTCTAATACCAGGGATATCAAGCATTGACCGGTCCGCGTCGTCACTGCGAGCTACTGCGAAGCAGTCCAGGGCGGCCAGACCTGATCTATCGGTCCTGGATCGCTTCGCAAGGGCTCGCGATGACGAGTCATTACTTAACGTCTCTGGTATAATACTGGGGATATCAAGCATTGACCGGTCCGCGTCGTCACTGCGAGCTACTGCGAAGCAGTCCGGGGCGGCCAGACCTGATCTATCGGTCCTGGATCGCTTCGCAAGGGCTCGCGATGACGAGTCATTACCCTGCGTAGGGCGGAAAAGCGAAGCGTCTTCCGCCTGTTCGGGTAGGGCCGCCTGGAGCGGCGGATGGCGCTGCGCTTATCCGCCCTGCGACTTGGCGGGAGTCAGGTCTTCGTTGCGCTGGCATAGGCAACCTGAACCGCTACGCCCTAGTCCCCGGTCGCGACCTTGTCGCCCGCCAGCTCCGCCATCTTGCCGGCGCCCATGGCGCCCGCCAGCGTCGGCAGCCGTTTGGTCTGCTTCGGCGACAGCCAGCGCTGCAGCCGGTCGAGATAGAGGTAGACGACGGGAGTCGTGTAAAGCGTCAGGATCTGGCTCAGGATCAGGCCGCCGACCATCGCGAACCCCAGCGGCTTGCGCAGCTCGGAGCCTGCACCGTCGCCGAACACCAGCGGCAGCCCGCTGAGCAGGGCGGCCATCGTCGTCATCAGGATCGGGCGGAACCGCAGCAGGCACGCCTGCCGGATCGCCTCCAGCGGCGTGTCGCCGCGCGTCCGCTCCGCCGATATCGCGAAGTCCACCATCATGATGCCGTTCTTCTTCACGATCCCGATCAGCAGGATCACGCCGATCAGCGCGATCACCGACAGGTCGTAGTGGAAGATCATCAGCATCAGCAGCGCGCCCACGCCCGCCGACGGCAGCGTCGAAAGGATCGTGACCGGCAGAATGTAGCTTTCGTACAATATGCCCAGGATGATGTAGACGGCGACCAATGCTGCGGCGATCAGGTAGGGCTGCGAACTCAACGAGGACTGGAACGCCTGCGCCGTGCCCTGGAACGTGCCGCGCAAGGACACAGGTGTGCCCATGTCCCGCATCATCGCGTTGATGGCGTCCACCGCCTGGCCCAGCGCCGCGCCTTCCGCCAGGTTGAACGACAGGGTCACCGCCGGGAACTGGCTCTGGTGGCTGATGGCCAGGGGCACGACGGGGCCAGTGTCGGCCGACACGAAGGTCGACAGCGGCACGGCGGACAGGCCGTCCTTTGACTTCACGTACAGCTTGTCCAGCGTCGCCAGGTCGCCCTGCATCTCGGGCGGAACCTCCAGGATCAGCTTGTATGTGTTGAGCTGGGTGAAATACTGCGCGATCTGCCGCTGCCCGAACGCGTCGTACAGCGTGTCGTCGATCGCCTGCGGCTGGATGCCAAACCGCGCCGCGCGGTCCCGGTCGATCGTCAGCGTCGCCGTGGTGCCGGCCACCTGCTGATCGGTCGCGAGGTCGCGCAGCATCGGCAGTTGCCGCATCCGGTCCAGGATGCGGGGCGACCAGGCGAACAGCTCCGAAAGGTCGGCGCTCTGCAGGGTGTACTGGTATTGCGACTGCGCCAGGCGCCCGCCGACATTGATGTCCTGCGCGGCCTGGAAATTGATGGTGATCCCTTCGACCACCGGCGTCGTCCTTCGCAGCCGGGCGATGACCTGCTGCGCGCTTTCCGTCCGCTCCTCGAACGGCTTGAGCGTCACCCACAACCGGCCGTTATTGCCTGTCTGGCCACCCAGCCCGGCCCCGATGCTGGACGAGACCGCCTGGATCGCCGGATCCTTGGCCACCAGGGCTGCGACCGCGACCTGGCGGCGCGCCATCTCGGAGAACGACACGTCCTGCCCGGCCTTGGTGACGCCGAACAGCACCCCGTTGTCCTGGTTCGGGAAGAAGCCCTTCGGGATGATGACATACAGGTAGCCCGTCGTGGCCATCGTCGCGAAGAACACCATCAGCGTGATGAAGCGGAACTTCAGCGCGATATCCAGCGTCCGGCCGTAGCCGTTCTGCAACCCTGTGAAGAACCTCTCGACAATCCGATACAGCAGACCGTGCGTGCCATGGTGGTGCTTCAGGAAGCGCGAGCACATCATCGGCGTCAGCGTCAGCGACACGACGGCCGAAACCGCCACGGTGATGGCGACCGTCACCGCGAATTCCCGGAACAACCGGCCCACGATGCCGCCCATCAGCAGCAGCGGGATGAACACCGCGATCAGGCTGAGGCTTATGGAAATGATGGTGAACCCGATCTCGCCGGCGCCTTTCAGCGCGGCCTCCTTCGGGTCCATGCCGTCCTCGATATGGCGGTAGATGTTCTCCAGCATGACGATCGCGTCATCGACGACGAAGCCCACCGCGATCGTCAGCGCCATCAGCGTCAGGTTGTTCAGGCTGTAGCCGAAGGCATACATCACCGCGAACGTGCCCACCAAAGCGAGGGGAACCGTGACGCTCGGGATGATCGTCGCCCAGACGTTGCGCAGGAACAGGAAGATGACGGCAACCACCAGGGCGATCGAGAGCATCAGCGTGAACTGCACCTCGTGCACCGACGCGCGGATCGTGATCGTGCGATCGACGATCGTCTCGACGTTGACCGAGGGCGGGATCGAGGCGCGCAACATCGGCAGCCCCCGCTTCACCGCCTCCACCGTCTCGATGACGTTGGCCCCCGGCTGCTTGAAGATGAACAACTGGATGCCGCGCCTGCCATTCTGCCACCCGGCGAGGCGCGCGTTCTCCGGGCCGTCCACCGCACGGCCGATATCGCGGACGCGCACCGGGCCGCCGTTGCGGTAGGCGAGGACGACGTTATCGAGGTCGCGCGCCTTCGTGAGCTGGTCGTTCGCGTAGACGGCGAATGACCGCTCCACCCCGTCGATCGTGCCTTTCGGCGAATCGACCGTCGCCGTGACCAGCAGCTGCCGCACGTCCTCGAGCGTCATGCCCATCGACGCCAGCCGCGCCGGATCGACCTGCACGCGGATGGCCCGCTTCTGCTCCCCGCCGATCGACACCTGGCTGACGCCGGTGATCTGCGAAATCTGTTGGCTGAGGATGTTGTCGGCGTAGTCGTTGACCTCGATCAACGGCAGGATGTCGCTTTGGACCGCCAGGATCAGGATCGGGCTGTCGGCCGGGTTGACCTTGCGGAAGACCGGCGGGCTGGGCAGGTTCTTGGGCAGCTGGCCGCCGGCGTTGTTGATGGCGGCCTGCACGTCCAGCGACGCGCCGTCGATGTTCCGCTCCAGGTCGAACTGCACGACGACCTGGGTGTTGCCGTTCACGCTGACCGACGTCATCTGCGCGACGCCCGAAATCTGCGACAACTGCCGTTCCAGCGGCTGCGCGACCGTGGTCGCCATCGTCTCGGGGCTGGCGCCCGGGTATTGCGCGGTGATCTGGATGGTCGGGAATTCGACGCGCGGCAGCGGGGCGACCGGCAGCAGCGGATACGCGGCCATGCCGACCAGCAGGATCGCCGCCATCAACAACGACGTGGCGACCGGCTTCTGGATGAACGGGGTCGAGATGCTCATTGTCTTGCCCCTGTTCCCGTCACGTCGACGGCTTCTGATCGGTCGCGGTCACCTTGGTGCCGGCGGTCAGGCGCGACTGCCCGGCGACCACCACGCGGTCGCCGGGGTTTATCCCGCGGGACACAACGGCCGTGAGCCCGTCATCCTGCGTCACTTCGATCATCGTGACCGCCGCCGTGCTGTCGGGGTTCACGGTGAACACGAACAGCCCGCCCACGCCGCGCTGCACGGCGGCGGTCGGCACGGTCGTCGCGTCCTTCGACAGGTCGAGCTGCAGCTTCACGTTCACGAACTGACCGGGCCACAGGTTGTTGTCGGCGTTCGCGAACACCGCCTTCAGCTTGATCGTCCCGGTCGTCGAGTCGATCGTGCTGTCCATCGTCAGCAGCTCGCCCACGCTCAGCTGGGTCTTGTCGTCCGAGCTGTAGGCGGCAACAGGCAGCCTGCCCCGCCGCATCGCCGCCTGCACGCGCGGCAGCACGTCCTGCGGCAGCGTGAAGATCAGCGCGATCGGCTGGATCTGCGCGATCGAGACCAGCCCGGCCGTGTTCGGGTCAGCCGATCGGATGAAGTTCCCGGGGTCCAGCAGCCGCAGCCCGACCCGGCCCTCGATCGGCGACGTGATCCTGGTGAAGCCCAGGTTCAACTGCGCCGCGACGATCGTCGCATCGTCGCCACGGATCTGCGCCTCGGCCTGGGCGACGGCGGCCCGGGTCTGTTCCAGCTTCTGGCGTGAGGCGACCTGGCTCTGCGCCAGCTCGTTGTAGCGCAGGAAATCGAGCCGCGCGTTGGTCAGCCCGGCCTCATCGGCGGATTTCTTGGCCAGCGCCTGGTCGAGGATCGCCTGGTAGGGGCGGGGGTCCAGCTGGGCGAGCACGGCGCCCGGCTTGACCAGCTGCCCTTCGGTGAACTGCACGGCGTCCAGCGTGCCATCGACCCGCGCCCGGACCAGAACCGACTGGAACGCCTGCACCGTGCCGATCGCACGCTGCATGACCGGCATATCCTGCTTGCGGGCCGTCACGGTGGTGACCGGAACGCTGTTGGCAGGCGCCTGCGCAAACGCCGCCGGCGGCGCCGCAAGCAACAGAATGGCGATGCATAGTCCGGCTCGCGATTTGGTCACACGCACCTCAGGCCGGTATCGGCAGCCTCATTTAACGGAGTGGCGTCTCGAAAAGCCAGCGTTCAAGTGCTCGTGGCAGCAAAAATCGTAGGACGTTTATGCCGCGTTGACGACGAACCAGGCAGTGTGCCTGGGGCACGCCTAGAGCATGATCGCTTCAGGTAGATGAAGCGATCCTGCTCTAGGTTGTTGATTAAGAACGCGGAACCTCGTTTCAGGTCCAAGCAACCTGAAACGATACCGCTCTAATCTCAGTGCAACACCAGGCGACCGCTCCAGCGTTTCAGAACAGCCTCCGGGACACTCCTGACGTCATGCGCGTCGGCAGGGCGCGGTAGGAGTCCAGTCCGCGTCCGGTGAACGTGGCGCCGCCGCCGTCGCCTGCCGACAAGATGCGCGCAGGCATGGCTGTCGGCAAGGCCGGGGCAGGGCCGCCACCCGGGCCCGCCGGTTGCGGGATGGCGGCCTGCTGGGCTGCGGCGCGTGGGATCGCTGCCTGCGGGGCGCCAGGCTGCCCCAAATCAGGACGGGCCCAGATCGCCAGCACCTTGCGGGCATACTCCGCGCCGATGTCCGGCGTCATGGAATGATAGCCCGCCACCGCCCGCGGCCAGGACCGGGTGGTGGCCAGCAACTGTTGCAGGAACCGTGCGGCGTAGCGTGCATTGGCGCCAGGGTCGAAAGCTTCGTCCAGCGAGGCGAAGGCGTCGGCATGGTGCAACAGATTGACCTGCATGCAACCGACATCGATCGAGCGCGCGCCCCGTGCCCGGTGCGACGTGACGGCGGCGACCGCGGCCTCCTTCGTGTCGAACACTTCTCCCACACCCTCGACGTTGATCGTCCAGGGCCACGGCGCCGTGGCCCCCGCCGC